>JAEZHO010000393.1 GCA_023416545.1 Pseudomonadota bacterium | reverse complement strand
TTGGCTGGTCGGGCCTTGTCGGGGTCAGGGCGAGCTCCGGCCACTGGGCGGTCACGGACTGGTTCCTTCACTGGGTAATGCGAAACTCCGTCGAGACGGCAGCGCTCTCGCACGAGGCGCCGCCTCTCGGCCATCC
The DNA here is from genome assembly GCA_023416545.1 of Pseudomonadota bacterium. Taxonomy (GTDB): domain Bacteria; phylum Pseudomonadota; class Alphaproteobacteria; order Rhizobiales; family Rhizobiaceae; genus Neorhizobium. The sequence goes on along the minus strand of JAEZHO010000393.1, from coordinate 8,498 downwards.
CGCCCTGCTTCCCCCGGCGGCCGGCCACTACGAGATCGGCTGCGCCATGTGCCACGGATCTCCGGCGAGGCCCAAGCCGGATACCGTAAGGGCAATGCTTCCCGAACCGCCCGACCTCGCGCCACTCATCCCCGCCTGGACCGACGAGGAACTTTTCGAGATCGTCCAGCACGGGGTGCGGTTCACCGGAATGCCGGCCTGGCCAAGCCAGGCGCGCCCGGACGAGGTCTGGGCGATGGTCGCCTTCCTGCGCCAGCTGCCGGAGATGGACGCCGAGCGCTACCGTGCACTGTCGGGGCTCTATCCTCCGCCTATGGCAGGGGAGGTGGACGACCTGCCGCTCAGCTGCGAGAGCTGCCATGCGGAGCGCAGGCTCGACGCGGAAAGCATCGTGCCGAGCCTCTCGGGTCAATCGGAAGCCTATCTGCTGGAGAGCCTGCGCGCCTATGCCGACGGCCGGCGGCCGAGCGGCATCATGCAACTGGCGATCCGTTCGCTTCCGGAAGAGGCTTTCGAGGATCTCGCCCGGTTCTATGCCGGCCAGAGCCGTCCGGCGCGCGTCTTGCCTGAGGTGGAAGGCGAAGCGATCGAACGGGGAAGGATACTGGCGCAACAGGGGCGCCCGTCCGACAAGATACCCGCCTGTCTATCATGCCATGAAAAGCCCGATGGAAATCCGGTCTATCCTCGGCTGTCGGGCCTCAGTGCCCCTTACCTTGCGGGGCAACTCCGGCTTTTCGCGGAGGGCGTCCGGGGCGGGACGAGATACGGTCATCTCATGACCGATGTCGCGAAGAACCTCGAGGAAGAGGATATGACGGCGGCTGCCGCCTATTTCTCGCAGAGAACCCGCTGAGCGCGATCCCTCAGACAGGTATGACCATCATGTAGCAGGCGGCGACGACCATCACGAACCCGGCTGCTTCGACCCAATCCTTGACCATGTTTCCCTCCTAAATCGCTCATCAATCCAGGCAATGAACGACCATGGGAAGGATTGTGTTCCACACATACGACATGATTGTGTCACGGTTGGCGCGATTGTGGAGATAGTGAGGCGTCGGCGGCTGCGCGCGCCTGGGCGGCATGAAGGATCGCCCTCACCTCGCGGGCGGCCACGTTTTCGGTGGCAAAGCCCCTTCCGGGCACAACACCCGGATCCTCCTCGTTGTCCTTGAACGTGGCGTCGTCGCGAAGCCGCCGCACGAACTGGACGATCGTCATCTCGCCGCCGATCATCGCCGCAAGCATATCGATCATCAGTTCCCGATGCGCGTTGAGCCGGCCTTCCAGTTCCTCTGATGTCAGGTTGCTCATGTGGTCAGTCCTCCGTTGCGGAGAGAAATAGGCGTTTCGCGGGAAAGGGAACCCGTGGCGGGGTGTCAAAGTTAGCCGTCCGCACCCAAAGCCCGAATGACCTCCGCAGCGATGCCGCAGTCACGATCTTCCTGGCCCGGCCTTCCCGGGCGGCGGATCGTTCGGAGGAGAAGAAGGAAAGGCCGATGAAGAAGCTCACCCTAGCGATTACGACCGTCATCCTCCTCGCGGGATGCAGCGACGGCGGAAACAACCAGTCGGACCCCGTCGACAACACCCCGGCGAGCGGCCCGACCGCTCCCGCCCAGACGGATGCCGATCCCACGCCGCAGACAGGCAGCGGCGGTCAGTCGCCGATCGACAGTTCGACCGGGACCGAGAAGCGATAATTCGGCTGGTGCGCCGGGAACGAAAGCCCCGTCGCCCCATTGTTAGATGGTTCTTCAACGGGGCGACGCATGAAAAGCGACAGCGCGAATTTCGAAATACTCCCGGGCAGCTGGACTGAACTCGGAGCGATCTACGATGGCGAGGGCACCAACTTCGCCCTCTTCTCGGCGCATGCGGAACGGGTCGAGCTCTGCCTGTTCGACAGCAGCGGCAAGATGGAGATCGCCCGGCTCGAACTGCCGGAATATACCAACGAGATCTGGCACGGCTATGTGCCGGGACTGAAGCCCGGAGCGCTCTACGGCTACCGGGTCTACGGTCCCTACGATCCGGAAAACGGTCACCGCTTCAATCCGAACAAGCTCCTGATCGACCCCTATGCGCGCGAACTCGTGGGCGACGTGGAGTGGAACGATGCCCACTTCGCCTATGACCTTCTCCATGAAGACAAGGATCTGACCTACGACGAGAGGGACAGCGCGCCCTTCATGCCGAAGTGCCGCGTCATCGATCCCGACGGCTTCGATTTCCATGACGCGAGCCGGCCCCGCATCCCCTGGTCCTCCGCCATCGTCTACGAGACGCATGTGAAGGGATTCACCAAGCTCAACCCGGCCATCCCGCCGGACCTTCGCGGCACGTTCGACGGCATGGGTCACCCGGCGTCCGTCGACTACATCAAGAGCCTCGGGATCACCTCCGTGGAACTGATGCCGGTCCATTACTTCCCGGACGACCAGCATCTCCTCGACAAGGGGCTCCACAATTTCTGGGGCTACAACACGCTCGCCTTCTTCGCGCCGGCCACCCGCTACTACGGGCCGCGGGGCCTGGAAGGCTTCCGGGAAATGGTCAGGAACTACCACGACGCCGGCGTCGAGATGATCCTCGACGTTGTCTACAACCATACGGCGGAAGGAAACGAACTCGGTCCGACCCTTTCCTTCAAGGGTATCGACAACTTCTCCTACTACCGGACGATGCCGGACCAGCACCGCTACTACATCAACGACACGGGGACCGGAAACACGGTCAACACATCCCATCCGCGTGTGCTGCAACTGGTCATGGATTCGCTGCGCTACTGGGTGCAGCACATGCATGTGGACGGTTTCCGCTTCGACCTCGGGACCATTCTCGGACGCGAGCCGGAAGGCTTCGACGAGCGTGGCGGCTTCTTCGACGCGGTCACGCAGGATCCCGTCCTCTCCAAGGTGAAGCTGATCGGCGAGCCGTGGGACATCGGGCCCGGCGGCTATCAGGTCGGCGGCTTTCCGCCCGGCTGGTCCGAATGGAACGACAAGTATCGCGACACGATCCGCGACTACTGGAAGGGAGACAATGTCGCGACGGACTTCGCGGCCCGCCTCCTCGGCTCGGGCGACATCTACGACCTGCGGGGCCGCCGTCCCTGGGCGAGCGTCAATTTCATCGCCGCCCACGACGGCTTCACGCTCAACGACCTCGTTTCCTACAACGAGAAGCACAACGAAGCGAACGGCGAAGACAACAACGACGGCCATAACGACAACCGCAGCTACAACTACGGAGCCGAAGGCCCGACGGAGGACGAGGGCATCAACGCGGTGCGCGAGCGCCAGAAGCGCAACTTCCTGGCCACCCTCTTCCTGTCCCACGGGACGCCGATGCTGCTTGGCGGCGACGAGTTCGGCCGCAGCCAGATGGGCAACAACAACGGCTACTGCCAGGACAGCGAGATTTCCTGGGTGCGCTGGGAAGGCTTGCCCGAGACGAACGAGCAGTTGCGGGACTTCACGCGGCACATCATCGCCTTGCGGAAGGAGCAGCCCATCTTCCGCCGCGAGAACTGGCGCGACGGCATGGAAGTGCGCTGGTTCAATGCCGGCGGGGGCGAACAGCTTCCCGAGCAATGGCAGGAAGGAACAACGCTGGGGTTGAACCTCCGGCGCGCCGATCTCGAAAATCAGGAAGGTCTCTGGTCCAACGTCCTGGTTCTCTTCAACCCGTTCGAGGGCAATGTCCCCTTCCATGTCCCGCCGATGGGCGAGGGGAAGTGGATCCTCGAGCTGACGACCGCCGATCCCTCTGCAAGGGGCATGGAGGTCGAGCAGGATGCGGATTTCGAACTGGAGGGTCGCTCGCTGGTGGTGCTCCGGCGCTCCTGACGCGAACGCAAGGCGAAGCGGGTGACCGGTCGAGGCCGGTCTCCCGCTTTTTTTCGTCAGGATACTGCCTTGGGAAGGGGGCGCGACGGCGTGGTTCTCGACCTGCGCACCAGCGAGGCATAGACCGCGGCATACTGCTGGGCGCTGCGCTCCCAGGAAAACCTTGCCTTCATCCCCTGGTTCTGCAGGCGCGCCCATTGGCGGGGATCGGCATAGGCTTCAAGCGCGCGCCGCAACGCCATCCGCAGGCCATCGCTCGTGACGGGATGAAACTGGATGCCCGTCGCCACCCGGGCGGACATGGCGGCGTCGTTGGCGTCGATGATGGTTTCCGACAGCCCGCCCGTCCGGGAAACGACCGGGACGCAGCCGTAGCGCATGGCGTAGAGCTGGGTCAGGCCGCAGGGCTCGAAGCGGGAGGGCTGGATGATGGCGTCCGATCCACCGAGAACAAGATGCGCGATGGATTCCGCGTAACCGATATGAACCGTCATTCGGCCCGGATGGCGCGCCGCCGTCTCGAGAAGCTGCCGCTCGATATCCCGGTCTCCTTGTCCGCAGACGATCAGCTTGCCACCATTGCCGATGATCTCGTCAGCCGTTTCCGCCAGCATGTCCATGCCCTTCTGCCAGGTCAGGCGGGTAACGGCGGAGAAGACCGGACCGGCATCGTCCGCATCGAGGCCGAATGCCTGCAGCAGGTGTCTCCGGTTCTGTCGCTTCTTGCCGAGGCTTCCCGGACCGTAGTTCACCGGCAGGTAGGGATCGGTGGCGGGGTTCCAGACATCGAGGTCGATGCCGTTGACGATGCCGCGGAGCACGTCGATCCTCTGGTTGAGGATGCCATCCATGCCCATGCCGAAGCGGGGGCTCAGGATTTCCCTGGCATAGGTCGGGCTGACCGTGGTGATGGCATCGGAGGTCTGGAGGCCGCCCTTCAGGTAGCTGATGTCTCGGAAGTATTCGAGGCACTCGGTCGAGTAGAGCTGCGGGCGGAGCCCGAGCGCGGGCAGGAGCGAGGCCGAGAACTGTCCCTGGAAAGCGAGGTTGTGCACCGTCAGCACGACGGGGGTGCCGACCTCGAGCTCCCGCATGTAGACGGAGGTGAGAGCCGCTTGCCAGTCATGGGTGTGGACGAGATCCGGGATCCAGCCCGGGAGTGCGCCGCCCGCAACCTCGGCGGCCGCAAGGCTCAGCGCCGCGAACCGTTTCCAGTTGTCGGAATGGTCGGCGCCTGCGGCATCAACATAGGGGCCGCCGTCGCGGTCATAAAGCGCGGGGCAGTCGAGGACGAGCAGGCTCAGTCCGTCGATCCGGGCATAGAGGAGCGCTGCCCGCTCTCCAAGCAATTCGTCGAACATGAGAAGCGGCGGAGCGCTCTTTAGCTGCCGCATCACTGACGGGTATCCGGGGATGAGCGAGAGGGTTTCGATGCCCAGCCGTTCCAGCGCCTTCGGCAGCGAGCCGGTGACGTCGGCGAGGCCACCGGTCTTGATCAGGGGGAAAATCTCGGAGGTGACCGACAGGACCCTGATCGGCCCTGAGGCGCCTTTCCGCCTCGGTGCGCCCTCAAGGTCGGAGGTGCTGGCCGTGGCCTGATCATCTGGGGAGAAGAATGCGTCCGTCATGCCGTCCTCCACCGTGCACTCGGCCGGTGCTGCCGAACGTCCGGACGGGGGCATGCGTTCCAACGGGAGGGGTAACAGAAAATTTTATTGCGCACGGCGCACCTAACAGCATGCAAGATCGGGGACGCTGCGGCATGAATTTGCCGCAGCCGAAGTGCCAGGTGTCAGCTACCGGGCACTTTCCTGGTGCGCGTCGCCTTCCTCGTCGTTTCCGCGGGCTCAGCCGTCGGAGAACCGGCGGCTGCCGCCTTGCTACTCGTGCGCGGAGACCGGCGTTTCAGGGGGCTGAAGCTTTCAAACTCCCGCTTCGCGCGCTCCCAGTGCTCAAGGTGCTTTCCCGCTGGATATCCTTCTTCTTCCCACAGAGAGTACGCGCGCTTGCGCACCCAGTCGTCCTCGTTGTCCGCCATGAACGTCTCCATACATCGGCGTCCGAACGTCTGCGGAAACCGAAGGTTCCTCCGGCCTGAAAATTATTCTGACCCGTGGAGCGGCGAGGCGGAACCTTTGCCGAGATGGCGAGTTAGTGCGCGCTGAAGGGAGTCCGCCATGAACAATTTCTGCGATATCGTGCCCCATCCGGACGGTTGGACCTACATCCTGAACGGGGTCGAGTCCCGATGCTCGTATCACACCTATGATCTCGCCGTTGCCGCCGCGCGGGTCGAGATGGCCAAGCGCAAGCACAACAAGATCTTCCGTCGCATGGAACTAAATGGCGTCATGCTGCCGGTGCAGCCTGACGCGGCGAAGCCGCTGAACGCCTGAGGCCTTCAACAATTATTTGGAAAAGGCCCGGTCGTTCGACCGGGCCTTTTCCGTTTGATGATCAGGCGGCCTTCTGGGCGGCCGAGTTGACGGCGGTCTTGGCAAGACCCGTCAGCTTTTCGTCGGTCTGGCTTTCCTCGGCCAGCGTCTCTTCGAGAAGCGTCGCGGCTTCGCTCAGGCCAAGTTGCTGTGCCCAGGAACGAAGGGTGCCGTAGCGGCTGATCTCGTAGTGCTCGACAGCCTGTGCGGCGGCGAGAAGGCCGGCGTCCAGGGCGGGCGTGCCCTTGAACTCTTCCATGATCTCCTCGCCTTCGGAAAGGATGCCCTCGATGGCGTCGCAGGTCTTGCCGCGGGCGCGCTTTCCGATGAGGTCGAAGACCTGCTTCAAGCGCTCGATCTGGCCTTCCGTTTCGTCCTTGTGCTCCTGGAAGGCAGCCTTGAGTTTCTCATCCTGGGCCGCGCGCGCCATCTTCGGCAGCGCCTTCACGATCTGACGCTCGGCATAATAGATGTCCTTGAGCGTCTCGTAGAAAAGGTCGTCGAGGGTCTTCGTTGCCATATTTCAATCTCCTGGATAGTTGCAGGTTGGTGTTTCCGCGCCGAATAACAACGCGATCCAGCAAAAGTTCCGCAGGCTTAGTTCTGCCTGTAGGTCGGCTGACGGCCGCCTTCCGGCTTGTCGTAAAGCTGCTCGACCGCCTCCTCCTGACGCGCCTTCTCGACCGAACTGATGCGGCGTTTGCGCATCAGGGCGAAGGCAAGCACCAGTCCCAGAAGGACAGGGCCTATCGCCACGATCAGGAACCACAATTTGTCCGCCATCTTTCTTCTCCCGGATTTTGTCGATGCGACCTCAGTGGGCTTCCCCAGCCACACGCAGGTTGTTGATCACGCCCCTAACGCCATCGACGGACTGGCAGCGCTCCTGCGCGTGGTGGTAGTCGTCTTCCCTCGCGACCGATCCCCCGAGCGTCGCGACGCCGTCCTCGACCGAGACGCTGATCGTTGTGGGATCGAGAAAATCGGCATTGGCGAGGGCGTCGTTCACCGCGGCTTCGATATCGGCGTCGGAGCGGCCATGTCCTTCGGGATCGTCCGAGAAGATGTTCGCCTCGCCCGGAAGGTAGCCGTGGGGGCGGCTTTCGGGAGGCCCTTCCCAGCGGGGCCATTGGGACGTCTCGCCTGGGCGGCCGGCTTTCGGGGTGTCGTTCTTCATCGGGAATCCTCCTTCGCGATGGTCATGCGAAGAGAACCGGCTTGCGGTGGCGAAGGTTCCCTTAGGACCACCAGTCGAGGACGTCCGGCACGCTGGAAACCTGAATCTGCGTCGAAAAACGGGACGCGTAGATGCCGAGCGTGGCGTCATGGGTTTCGTCGGACGCGCTGCAGATGGCATCCTTGAGGAGAAGGATCGAATAGCCGAGATCGACGGCACCGGTCACGGCGCCAAGCACGCAGACATCCGTCTCTCCTCCCGAGATCACCAGCGTCGTGACATCCTGTTCCTGGAGATGTCGATGGAGGCGGCCATCCATCCATGGCGAGTAGACGGCCTTGTCGAAGACGGTAGCCGGGGGAACGAGTTCGCGAAACTCAGGGAGGAGGTCGACCATGTCGTCGCCCAGCACTTCCCGGGTCATCATCGGCCACTTCAGGTAGTATTCCCGCCAGGTGCCGGTGGCGTCGGAAGGCCGGAGGGGCGGCACGAAGCGCGTGAAGATCGTTTCGGCAGGATGGGCGCAGGACAATGTCGCAATCGGCTCGCGGATCTTCTCCATCCACGGTACATGCCAGGCGGTATCCTCGGCAAACAGCCTCTGCATGTCGATGCAAAGATGACGACAACGGTTCGGGTCTTCCATTCTCTCCTCCGCGCAGGGCTCGCCTTGAACCACGCGGGTCAGTCAAGGTTCCGGAGGACGTTGGTAGCGCCGGTTCAAGACAGAACGGTGGCGGAGGCTTAGAGAATGAAGAAGGGAGGAGGCGAGGGGTGCCTGAGCAGGGACGGTGATGGCGGCGGCGGCGTAGCCGCCCGAACGCGGAGGTCGGGCCTACTTTTCGCCGAGAGCCTTCTGAAGTTCCTGGGCAAGTTCGAGGAGACGATCGGGCACGGGCTCTTTTTCGATCTCGTCCAGGAGGACCGACACTTCCCGGCTGACGCGCCGTCCGAGCCGAAGTTCCGTCTCTGTACTGGGATCGATCTTCTTCGCCATTCCGACCTCTGACGACGCCGTGACAGTCATCGTCC
>JAEZHO010000379.1 GCA_023416545.1 Pseudomonadota bacterium | reverse complement strand
TCCTCCAGCCGCCAGGTGACACCGGCGTCGTCGCTGATGCCGATGGCGGCGGTGTCATGGCTGCCGTTCCATTTCTGGCCGGGGCGGGGGATGCAGCGGAAGATCGGCAGGACCCAGGCGCCGTCCGGACGGATCACCACCGGAGCACGCACGAAGCTGCCGCGCGGCAGGTCGAGATAACGGCCTTCGGCTGCGGCCAGTTCGACGCCGTCTACGGTGATCTCCGTCATGCGAAGCCGGCACTCGTCCTGGTTTCCCGACGGCTGCGAGGTGTGGAAAAGAAGAAGACGTCCATCCGGTGCCCTGAACAGCACGGGGTTCTGCTCGGAGTGATCGGGATCGAAGCTCAGACGTTGCGCCGGGCCCCAGGCGGTTGCGCCCTCCAAGAGTACGGAGGCGTAGATGGAAATGTCGGACTTGCCTTCGAGCGATCCCCCGAACCACGCGCAGACCAGGCTGCCGTCCGCCTGCATGTGCAGGAATGCGGCGTGGTTCTGCACCATGGGGGACGGAAGGTAGGCCTCGACGCGGCCGGTTGGCGACGTGGCGAGCGCGCCGGTCATATGTCGGGCGATGTCTTCAGGTTTCATGGGGCACTCCTCTCAGCTCTGCAGTCTTCCTTTTCTGCAAAGTTGTCAAGTTTGTTTATGTCGACTTCTCTGGTGATGTCAGCATTCATGATTGTTAAGATAATGATTTGACGTATTTTTATCTCACGCAGATCTCCGCTTTGAATTTACAATGGAAAATGATTTGACAAAAATGGGTGGAAGTTGGATGGTCTGGTGATGCCGACATGGAGGTCGGTGCGGGAGGGGTGAGATGCAGGCAGAAGAGAGGCGCGAGCGGGTAACCGCGGCTGTGCTCTTCGCAATCGGGGCGGCGACGCTGGCTGCCTCCGATGCCGTCATCGTGCGTGCCCTGGACGGCGCGGTGCATCCCTTCGTGATCGCCTTCTTCCGGGCGCTGTTCGGTGTCGTCGTGATCCTGCCCTTCATCGCCTTGCGACCGCAGGTGCTGCGATCGACGCATTCGCTCGGGCAGCATGCCGTACGCGCGCTCTTCAAGCTTTTCGCCATGGTCGCCTTCTTCGCCGCCTTCAGCATGGGGCCGCTCGCCGATGTCACCGCGATCGCCTTCATGTCTCCGATCTTCGTCGTTCTGGGCGCCGCGGTGCTGCTGGGAGAACGTCCCGGCCTCTCCATGCTCGTGGCCGTGCTCGTCGGGTTTTGCGGCGCCATGGTCATCGTCGGCCCGTCGCCTTCCGGTTTCACGCTCGCGGTGGGGCTTGCCCTGGTCGGCGCCATGCTGCAGGCGGCAATCCAGCTGATCCTGAAGTCGATGTCGCGGGGTGATGCGACCTCGACCCTGGTCGTATGGAACCTGCTGCTCACGGTGCCGATCGCGCTTCTGCTGGCCGTGCCCTTCTTCGCGATGCCAGGCAATCGCGAGTTGGCGCTTCTCGCGCTACAGGGCGTCGTCGGCACCAGTTGCATGGGCCTCATGACGCATGCCATGTCGCTTGCCCCGGCCAGCATCGTGGCGCCGGTCGACTTCCTGCGGCTGCCGCTCGTGGCGGTCGGCGGTGTTGCCCTGTTCAACGAAACCGTCGCGCTGACCACCGTGGTCGGCGCGATCCTGATCTGTCTCGCCGCGCTCATGGCTGCGCGCTCGCGAGGCGTGAAGCCTTCGAACTGATTCATCTGGGAGGAGAACGAAAATGAAAAAGACTGCATTGCTTTGTGCCCTGGTCATAGGAACGTCCATGACGCCGGCCTATGCCGGTTCCGGCCCGATCAAGGTCGTGCTTGCCGAGGAGGCCGACCTGCTCGAGCCCTGCATGGCGACGCGCTCGAACATCGGCCGCATCATCATGGCGAACGTCAGCGAGACGCTGACCGAGCTCGACGTTCGCGGCGGCACCGGCGTCCAGCCGCGCCTCGCTGAAAAATGGGAGCAGAATGCCGACGGCAGCTGGCGCTTTCATCTGCGCCAGGGCGTCACGTTCTCCGACGGCACCGGCTTCGATGCCAAGGACGTCAAGCACAGCTTCGACCGCATCATGAGCGAGAAGAACACCTGCGAGTCGCGGCGCTACTTCGGCGGCATCACCGTCACTCCGACCGTCGTCGACGACTATACGATCGACTTCAATGCCGATCCGATCCAGCCGATCCTGCCGCTGCTCCTCACGCTCGTCACCATCGTGCCGGAAGAGACGCCGCTCGAATTCGTCCGCGAGCCGGTGGGTACCGGACCCTACAAGCTCACCAACTGGACGCCCGGCCAGCAGATCGTCCTGTCGAGCCGTGACGACTATTGGGGCGCCAAGCCCGAGGTGACCGAAGCGACCTACCTGTTCCGCGCCGACCCGGCCGTTCGCGCTGCCATGGTGCAGGCGGGCGAGGCCGACCTTTCGCCCTCGATCTCGCAGCTCGACGCGACCAACCCGGCGACCGACTTCTCCTATCTCGACAGCGAGACCGTCTACCTGCGCGTCGACCACAATATCGAGCCGCTGAACGACGTGCGCATCCGCCGGGCCCTGAACCTCGCCATCGACCGCGAGGCCTTCCTCGGCACGCTGCTGCCGGAAAGCGCCCTGCTCGCAACCGCGATCGTGCCCCCGCCGACGCTCGGCTGGAACCCGGACGTCAAGGTGCCGGCCTATGATCCCGAAGCGGCCAGGAAGCTGGTCGAGGAGGCGAAGGCCGACGGCGTGAAGGTCGATACGCCGATCACCATCATCGCGCGTTCGGCCAACTTCCCGAACGTCACCGAGATCATGGAGGCGATCCAGCAGCAGCTGCAGGAGGTCGGTCTCTCGGTCGAGCTGAAGTTCGTCGAAGTGGCCGAGCACGAGCAGTACTACTCCAAGCCCTTCGCCGAAGGCCGCGGTCCGCAGCTGGTCGCCGCCATGCACGACAATTCGAAGGGGGATCCGTCCTTCTCGATGTTCTTCAAGTATGCGACCGAGGGTACGCAGTCGGGCTTCTCGGATCCGAAGGTCGACGACCTGATCAAGCGGGCTTCCGCTGCCGTCGGCGAGGAGCGCGAGGCGCTCTGGTCGGAAGTGATCGCCTATCTGCATGACGAAGTGGTCGCCGACGTGCTTCTCTTCCACATGGTCGGCTTCTCGCGGGTTTCCGAGCGCCTGGACTTCAAGCCGACGATGGCGACGAATTCCATGCTTCAGCTCTCGGAGATCAAGATCAAGTAATCGTCGGGCGTCGTCCGTCCGTCTCAAGGCAAATCATGCGGCGGGATCATCCCGCCGCACCGTTTTCTCCAAGGACGCCATGCTGAGCTTCATCCGAAAACGCGCCGTGGCCAGCCTGATCTCGCTGATCGGGCTTGTCGTCATGGTCTTCTTCCTCTCCCGCCTTACCGGTGACCCGGCGGCGCTCTTCCTGCCGGTCGAAGCCCCGGAGGAGATGAAGAACCAGTTCCGGGAGTTGCATGGCCTGAACGACCCCCTGCTGGTTCAGTTCGGCCGCTATGTCGGCGACATCGTGACGGGTGACCTCGGGCAATCGCTGCGCAAGGCGCGGCCGGCGCTCGACGTGGTGCTGGAAGCCTTCGTCTGGACGCTCTGGCTCGCGGTCATCACCATGAGCCTCGTGACGGTCGCGGCCATCGTCGTCGGTGCGCTCGCCGCCTTCCGGGTCGGCGGGTTCTTCGACCGCCTTTCCTCGATCGTCTCGCTCGTCGGCGCTTCCGTTCCCGACTTCTGGCTCGCCATCGTCGCGATCGTTGTGTTTGCCGTGAACCTCGCCTGGCTGCCGACATCGGGCACCGGGTCGATCTGGCACTGGATCCTGCCGATCGGCGTGCTCTTCGTCCGTCCCTTCGGCATCATCGTGCAGGTGGTGCGCGGCTCGATGATCACGGCGCTCTCTTCGGCCTATGTGAAGACGGCCCGCGCCAAGGGCGTGAAGTCGACGCCGATCATCTTCCTGCATGCGCTGCGCAATGCCATGCTGCCGGTCATCACCGTCATCGGCGACCAGGCCGCAAGCCTTCTCAACGGCGCGGTCATCATCGAAACCATCTTCGGGTTCCCGGGGGTCGGCAAGCTGATGATCGATTCGATCCTGCAGCGCGATTTCAACGTGGTTCTGGCCGCCATTCTCGTGACCGCACTCGCCATCTTCCTGATGAACCTGCTGATCGATCTTGCCTATGCGCTTCTCGATCCCCGCATCCGGCATTGAGGAGACGACGATGTCCATCGAAGCCACCGTCATCCAGGATGAACCGCCCTTCTACAAGCGCATGTTCCGCATGCTGCTGGCGGACAAATTCGCGCTCTGTGCGGCGATCTTTCTCCTCGTGATCTTCGTCATGGCCGTGCTCGGGCCAAGCTGGCTCGGAGACCTTGCCACCAAGCAGAACCTGCGCGGCCGCAATGC
>JAEZHO010000305.1 GCA_023416545.1 Pseudomonadota bacterium | reverse complement strand
TGATCAGCCCGATGAGCAACTGGCCCAGAAATGCCTGGATCGGGATACCGAAGATCATCGTCATGGTCACACCCCCAGAACCTTGTGAAGCATGTCCATCCGCTCGGGCAGTTCGCCGACCGGGAAGTCAGCCACCATCTGGCCATGCTCCATGAGATAGAAACGATCGGCGACGCGGCTGGCGAAGCGGAAGTTCTGCTCCACCAGAAGCACCGTCATCCCCCGCTCTTTCAGCGTCTTCAGCACCTCGCCGATCCGCTGGACGATGACCGGCGCGAGACCCTCCGTCGGCTCGTCGAGGATCAGCAGCCGTACCCCTGTCCGGAGTATGCGGGCGATCGCCAGCATCTGCTGCTCCCCGCCCGAAAGCTTGGTTCCGGGGCTCGTGCGGCGCTCGAGAAGGTTGGGGAAGAGTTCGTAGATCTCCTCCAGCACCATGCCGGTGCCCGCGACAACCGGGGGCAGCATGAGGTTTTCCTCGACCGTCAGCGTCGCGAAGATGCCCCGCTCCTCCGGCACGAAGCCTATCCCCGCATGGGCGGTGTGATGGAGCGGCACGTCCATCATGTCGCGGCCGTCGAACAGGATCTTGCCCTTGCGCTCGCGAACGATCCCCATGATGGTCCGAAGCGTCGTCGTCTTGCCGACGCCGTTGCGGCCGAGGATGGTGATCATCTCGCCCTCGCCGATCGTCATGTCGACGCCATGCAGAACGTGGCTTTCGCCATACCAGGCGTTGAGGCCGGAAACCTGCAGCAGGGGTTTCATCTCACGCCTCCTCGGTACCCATGTAGGCCGTCCGGACCCGCGGGTCCCGGCTGACCGTCGCATAATCGCCCTCGGCGAGGATCTCCCCGCGCTGCAGGACGGTCACGTGATGGCAGATGTCGGCGACGACCGAGAGATTGTGCTCCACCATCAGCACCGCCCGCTCCCTCGCGACATTGCGGATGATGCCGGAGACGGTGCCGATATCCTCCTGCCCCATGCCGGCCATGGGCTCGTCGAGGAGGAGGACCTTGGGATCGAGCGCCAGCGTCGTGGCGATCTCCAGCACCCGCTTGCGACCGTAGGAAAGGTCCGCGGCGATCTCGTCACGGGCGTCGAGCAGCCCGACCTCGGCCAGAAGCTCCTCCGCTCTCTGGTTCAGCCGGTTGAGCGACGACATGGGCAGCCAGAACTGCGTCGCCAGATTGTTGGGCCGCTGCAGGGCGACCCGGACATTGTCGAGAACGCTGAGATGGGGAAAGACCGCGGAAATCTGGAACGAGCGGACGAGCCCCATGCGCGCCACCTTGTCCGGCGCGGTATTGGTGATGTCGGTGCCCAGGAGATTGATCGTCCCGGCCGACGGCTGCAGGAACTTCGTGAGCAGGTTGAAGACGGTCGTCTTGCCGGCCCCGTTCGGGCCGATCAGCGCATGGACGCGGGCGTGCTGGACGTCGAGGTCGACATCCTTCACCGCCGCGAACGCGCCGAACCGCCGGGTGAGACCGCGGGCGGAAAGCACCACCCGCGGCTCCTCATGCGCTTGAGCCGCATTGCTGGCCATGATGGCTTACTTCACCAGCTCGCAGCCGCTCTTGGCCGGATCGATATAGGCTTCCTTGCCCGGGATCGTCGAAAGCACGTTGAAGTAGTCCCAGGCCTCGCTGCTCTCGCCGGGCTTCTTGACCTGCAGCAGATACATGTCGTGGATCATCCGGCCATTGGGACCGACCGTGCCGTTGCGGGCGAAGAAATCCTCGACCGGCATCTCGTGCAACGCCTTGGCCACCGCCTCCGTCTCGTCCGTGCCGGCCTGCTGGACAGCCTTCAGATACTGGCTGACTGCGGAATAGGTGCCGGCATGGATCATGTTCGGCATCTTGCCCGTGCGCTCGAAGAAACGCTTGCCGAACTCCCGGCTCTGGTCGTCGAGGTTCCAGTAATAGCCTTCGGTGAGCGTCAGCCCCTGCGCCGCCTCGACGCCGAGGCCGTGGACTTCCGCCAGCGTGAAGAGAAGGGCTGCGAGGTTCTGCCCACCCGCGGTGATGCCGAACTCGGCCGCCTGCTTGATGGCGTTCGACGTGTCGAGGCCGGCATTGGCGAGCCCGATCACCTTGGCGCCGGAGGACTGGGCCTGCAGCAGGAAGGACGAGAAGTCGTTGGTCGACAGCGGATGTCGCACGGACCCTACCACGTTGCCGCCGGCGGACTTCACGTAGGCGCTCGTCTGCTCCTCCAGCGAATAGCCGAATGCGTAGTCGGCGGTCAGGAAGAACCAGCTGTCGCCGCCCTGCTTCACCAGCGCGCCGCCCGTGCCGACGGCGAGCGCATGCGTGTCGTAGGCCCAGTGAAAGCCGTAGGGGCTGCACTGCTTGCCCGTCAGGTCGGTGGTCGCTGCCCCGGTGACGATATTGATCTTCTTCTTCTCCTTGGCGAGGGCTTGGACGGCGAGTGCGACCGACGAGGTCGTCAGTTCCATGATCGCGTCGACCTGCTCGGTATCGTACCACTGGCGCGCTATGTTGGAGGCGATGTCCGGCTTGTTCTGGTGGTCGGCGTCGACCAGCTCGACCTCAACGTCCAGCACCTTTCCACCGAAATCCTCGATGGCCATCTTCGCGGCCTCCACGGACGATTTCCCGCCGAAATCCGCATAGACGCCGGACTGGTCGTTCAGGATGCCGATCTTGACCTTGCCGTCCGAGGCGCTCTGCGCCAGCGCGGCGGTGCTCCCCGCCAGCAGGAACGCAAGCGACGTGATGAGGCTCTTTCGCATGATGTTCTCCTCCCAGAGAAAGCAGATCGCGAGTCTGTTCAAATTTGGAAGGTCCCCCTCCTCAAGGTGACGCTTTCCGGGGCCCATCGTTCCGGAATTCCGGGATTGACGCAAGGAGAACTGCGCATCAAATTCCAAACAGGGCCTGTGCATTTTTGAACGAAAGATTCGATGTCAGCCAATCCGAGCTTCACCTGGGACGATCTGCAATATTTCCTGGCGGTTGCCAGGACGGGCCAGTTGTCCACCGCGGCACGCCAGTTGCGAACGAGCCATGCCACGGTCTCGCGCCGGATCGACCGCCTCGAATTCGTGCTGAAGGTGAAGCTGTTCGAGCGCAATCCGCGCGGCTACGTCCTGACCTCCGTCGGACAGCGCTTCGTCGAGACCGCCGAAAAGATCGAGGCCGAGACCGACCGCCTGCAGGCCGACATTGCCGAGGGCGCGATGATCCAGCGCGGCGTCATCCGGCTGAGCGCACCGGAAGGCTTCGCCAACTTCTTCTTCTCCCAGCAGATGGGCGCCTTCTTCGCCCATCACCCCAACATTTCGCTGGAACTGATCACCATCCAGCAGATCATGTCGCTCTCCCGCAAGGAAGCGGACATCGCCGTGACCCTGGATCCGCCGAAGGCGGGACCCTACCGCACCGAGAAGATCACCGACTATACGCTCAACGTCTACGCCTCCCGCAGCTATCTCGCCCGGGCCGCGACGATCAGGGGACGCGACGATCTCCTGGCGCATCCCTTCATCGGCTATATCCAGGACATGATCTTCGCGCCCGGGCTCGATTATCTCGGTGACGTCCACCCCGGGATCAGGCCGCAGTTCCAGAGTTCGAGCATCTTCGCGCAGCTCACCGCAACGAAGAACGGGCTCGGGCTCTGCGTCCTGCCGCATTTCATCGCGCGCACCCAGCCGGACCTGCAGATCGTCCTGCCGCAGGAGATCACGCTGACGCGGAATTACTGGCTCGCCTGCCATCGCGACCTCAGCAATGTCCCGCGGGTGCGTTCGGTCTCGGACTTCATCTTCGCCGCGGTGCGGGCAGGCCGGGATGCCTTTCTTCGGCCCGTCCCGGACACCGCCGAACTGGCCCCGACGGCGGGGCCGGCACGACTTTACGGCTCCTGAACGGGACGACACTTTCTCGTTCTCGACGCTGGAACCGACGCCGGCACTTGAAGTTTATCGCAGTTGATCGATTTTAGGGCGAATCTGAGGGGGACACAGATTTCGATGCCACATCAGTTACCGGTGACGGAGATCCAGGACGAGCGATATCGGCTCCTCATCGATGCGATCACCGACTACGCCATATACATGCTCGATCCGGATGGACGAATCAGCAGCTGGAACCCGGGGGCCGAGCGCTTCAAGGGCTACCGCGAACCTGAGATCCTGGGACACCACTTCTCGCGCTTCTATACCCCGGAGGACAATACACGCGGCCTTCCGGCAAGGGCTCTCCATCGTGCCCGCACCGAGGGTCGGTTCGAGAACGAGGGATGGCGGGTAAGGAAGGACGGAAGCCGTTTCTGGGCCCATGTCATCATCGACCCCATATGGAGCCCGACCGGTACGCTCCTGGGCTTCGCCAAGATCACCCGCGACCTGACGGAACGCCGGCAGGCGGAACTGGAACTGAAGTCGAGCGAGCAGAAGTTCCAGCTCCTGGTCCAGGCCGTCAGCGACTATGCGATCTACATGCTCGACCCGACGGGCCATATCACCAACTGGAACTCCGGGGCCCAACGCATCAAGGGCTACGACGCGAACGAGATCATCGGCTCGCATTTCTCGCGCTTCTATACCGAGGAAGACCGCGCCGCGGGACTGCCGGAATTCGGACTGGAACGCGCGCGAAAGGACGGCCGCTTCGAAAAGGAGGGCGTGCGGGTCCGCAAGGACGGGTCGCGATTCCTTGCCCATGTGACGATCGACGCCATCCGCGACGAGGCCGGGCAAATCCTGGGCTTCGCCAAGGTCACCCATGACATCACGGAAAAGGTGGAAGCCCAGAACGCCCTGAACCGGACCCGCGAGGAGCTTTTCCAGGCCCAGAAGATGGAGGCGATCGGCCAGCTGACCGGCGGCATCGCCCACGACTTCAACAACCTGCTGATGGCCATCCTCGGAAGCCTGGAGATCCTCAAGAAGCGGCTTCCGGACGACCCGTCGATCATGCCCCTCCTCGACAATGCCATCCAGGGTGCAGATCGCGGCGTCGCGCTGATCCAGCGGATGCTCGCCTATTCGCGAAGACAGGACCTGCACCTTGCCCCGGTCGACATCCCCTCGGTGGTTGCCGGCATGATGGAGTTCGTCCAGCGCTCCGTCGGAGCGGCAATACAGATCGAGACGGACCTGGAAGACAACCTCCCCAATGTCCTGACCGACGCCGTCCAGCTGGAAACCGCCCTGCTGAACCTCATGGTCAATGCGCGCGACGCCATGCCCTATGGCGGCACGATCACCGTGCGTGCGGCCCGCCTGCAGGAGCCGGACGGCCCTTCCGGGACGACGGGAGCCGGTTTCCTTCGCCTCGCCGTCAGCGACACCGGCGAGGGCATGGACGAAGAGACGCTGGAGCGGGCGGCGACGCCCTTCTTCACCACCAAAGGCGTGGGAAAAGGAACCGGTCTCGGCCTCTCCATGGTCCAGGGGCTCGTGGAGCAGTCGGGAGGCAAGCTCCTGATCGAGAGCCGCAAGGGCGAAGGCACGACCATCTCGCTCCTGCTTCCCCTGGCACAGAACGCCGGCCTTCCCCCGCCCCCCGCGGAAACCGCATCGGAGCAGCTATTGCCAAGCCTTCCGGCCTCGCTGAGGATACTCGCCGTCGACGACGACGCGCTGGTGCTGATGAACACGACGCTGATGCTGGAGGACCTCGGGCATCAGGTCGTCGAGGCATATAATGGCGGGGAGGCACTGGAATTCCTGGAGAGTGGCGAGCATTTCGACCTCGTGCTGACCGATCATTCCATGCCGAAGATGACGGGCGCCGAACTCGCGGCCCGCATCCAGGAGCGCTGGCCGCACCTTCCGGTCATCCTTGCCACCGGTTATGCGGAACTCCCCTCGGGAGAAGGCGGCAGGCTTCCGAAGCTCTCCAAGCCGTTTTCGCAGAGCCAGTTGGCCGAGGTGCTTGCCCACACACTGCCGCGGTCCTGAACCAAAGGGCGTAGCCAAGCGTTGATCCGGAGTTCAATCCGGAGAAGCGACATGGTTTTCAAGCATCCGACATTCCACGACCAGCCCCCGATCGTCGAGGAGGAGTTCCCCCCGGCTGCCGTACTCGAGAGCGCGGTCTCCGATGCGCTTGCCGCGGCCGGCGGCATTGACGCAACCGATGTCTCCGTCATTGCGGAAGGATCGACGATCACGCTGACGGGTTCGGTCCTGTCGGCGCAGGAGGTCGCCCGTGCAGAAGAGATCGCCCGCAGCGTAAAGGGCGTGACCGAGGTGCGTAACGAGATCCGTGCGGAAGGGATCGCCAAGTAGGATGACCGCGTGCGAAGGACCGGAGAGCCTAAGCCTCCGGCCCTTCCGCGGGATCACTCCCGCGGCAATGCATAGGCGATGACGTAGTCGCCAGGCTTGGTGCCGACGGAACCGTGACCGCCCGCCACCATCACAACGAACTGCCGGCCATCGTCTACCGCGTAGGTCATCGGCGTCGCCTGGCCTCCGGCCGGCAGACGCGCCTGCCATAGCTGCTCACCGGTGGTGAGGTCATAGGCGCGAAGGTAGTCGTCGACGGCAGCACCGAGGAAGGCGAGGCCTCCCTTGGTGATCATCGGGCCGCCGATGCCCGGCACCCCGACCTTGAACGGAAGGGGCAGCGGCGTCATGTCGTAGACGGTGCCGTTGCGATGCTTGTAGGCGACCTCGCCGGTCCTGAGATCGGCGCCCGCGACATAACCCCACGGCGGCGCCTGGCACGGGATCTGTAGCGGTCCGAGGAAGGGCCCCATGTAGACGCCGTAGGGCGCCCCCTCGTTGCGGTTGAGGCCCTGCTCGCTTCCCTTCTCGTCCGTGCCCTTCGGCGGGATTTCATCGCGAGGAACGAGCTTCACGGTGAAGGCGAGATAGGTCGGCATGCCAAACATGACCTGCCGCTCGGGATCGATGGCGACGCTGCCCCAGTTGAACGTGCCGAAATTGCCCGGATAGACCAGCGTTCCGTCCAGCGAAGGGGGCGTGTAGCGTCCTTCGTAGTTCAGCTGGTGGAACCGGATGCGGCATGCCAGCTGGTCGAACATCGAGATGCCCCACATGTCCTTTTCCTGCAGCGGCTCCGGCTTGAAGGTAAGCGCCGAAGTCGGCTGGGTCGGGGCGGTGAAGTCTTCCGGTATGGCGCCGCCGGGCGCGGGCTCCTCCGTCACCTCGATGATCGGCTCTCCGGTCTCGCGGTTGAGGACGTATATATCGCCCTGCTTGGTGGGACCGACGAGGGCGGGCACCACCGTGCCGTCCTCCCGGGTAAGATCGAGAAGCACCGGTTGCGCGGGGACGTCCATGTCCCAGAGGTCGTGATGGACGGTCTGGAAGACCCACCGGTCCGCGCCCGTATTGACGTCCAGCGCGACGATGGAGGATGAATGCTTCTCCACCGCCTCGCTGCGTCCCATGCCGAGCTGGTCGGGCACCTGGTTGCCGAGCGGGATGTAGACGAGGCCGAGGTCCTCGTCGACGCTGAACACCGACCAGCTGTTCGGCGAGTTCGCGGTATAGGTCTGGCCCGGCTGCAGCGGCGCGGTCTGTCCGGGATTTCCCGAATCCCAGTTCCAGATGAGCTCGCCGGTATCGACGTCGAAGGCGCGGATGACGCCCGACTGCGATTGCGTCGAATAGTTGTCGTTGACCGCGCCGCCGATGATGATCTTGCCGGCCGCAATGACGGGCGGGGACGTGGAATAGTAATAGCCCGCCGGATTGTAGGGCATCCCCTGTTCCAGGCGCAGCGTACCCTGGTCTGCGAACGCGGTGCAGACTTCGCCATTGGTGGCGTCGAGGGCGATCAGTCGCGCGTCGGACGTCGGAAGATAGACCCGCTCGGCGCAGGGCGCACCGGCCGGCGCATCGGGATCCGCGTAATAGGTGACGCCACGGCAGGTCTGGTGCTGGCGATCGGGATTTAGGCCCGCATTCGGATCGTACTTCCACTTCTCCTCGCCGGTCGTCGCGTCGAGGGCGATCGCCCAGTTGTGCGGCGTGCAGAGGAACAGGCTGTTGTCGACCTTCAGCGGCGTGACCTGGTAGGTCGTCTCGGCGACGTCGTCGGGGAGCTTCACATCGCCCGTCTGATAGCGCCAGACTTCTTCAAGCTCACCGACGTTTTCGACGTTGATCTGGTCGAGCGGCGAATATCGCTGGCCGTAGTTGGTACGGCCGTACTGGTGCCACTCGCCCGGCGGAACGGCATTGCCCATCGAGGGCGCCGCCGCCACCGCGGCCTCCGGGAGCCGCCCCTTCAGGTCGTAGGGGTCCACGAACATCGAGGCCAGCGCCATCACGACCGCCAGCCCGACTGATGCGGCAAGCGAGGTGGCGCCCGTGGCGTAGCGTGCGCCGGTCGGGCTCTGGAAGCCGAGCGGCCGGCGTATCCACGGCGTCAGCAGCCACATGCCGATCAGGATGATCAGCCCGCCCCTGGGGCCGAGCTGCCACCAGTCGAAGCCCACTTCCCAGATCGCCCATGCGAGGGATCCCAGAATGATGAGTGCGTAGAGGACAAGCGCGGTCGGGCGGCGCAGATAGAGCAGGACGGCCGTCACGATGAAGGCGATGCCGGTGATCAGATAGTAGACGCTGCCGCCGAGCGCGACCAGTTGCCCGCCACCGAGCGCCAGTGCGAGCCCCATCAGCCCGAGCAAGATTGAGGTGATCGTAACGGCCATGGCGTGCATCCTGTCCCGATTGCGTCATCGGGCTGCGGCAGCAGCCGCAGTCCCCCACGTCCTCAACACATCGCCGGTGCGAAGGTTCCCTCCGGGAACGGCCGTGACTGGGATGCGGGAACCATTTCGTGGGGATGGTGTTGCGACGGCAGGACCTCGCGGTCGACCCATTCCGGCCGGCCGGGCGTGGGTTCCTGCGCCATCTATGAACTGCGGGCGGGTCGCAAACCTTCGTAGACAACCCTGGAGAACGACATTGACCTACGAGCTCTACTACTGGGACAGCATTCCGGGGCGCGGGGAATTCATCAGGCTTGCCTTGGAGGATGCCGGGGCCGACTACCGAGACGTGGCGCGCGAGCCGGGCGGAATGGAGGAAATGATGGCCTTCCTTAAGGGCAAGCGGGGCCCGCAGATCCCCTTTGCCCCGCCCTTCCTGAAGGATGGCGACCTCGTCATTTCCCACGTAGCCAACATTCTCCGGTATCTCGGGCCCCGGCTCGAACTCGTGCCTGCCGACGAGGCCGCGCAGATCTACGCGCACGGGCTGCAACTCACCCTTGCGGATTTCCTGACGGAAATTCACGACACGCATCACCCGCTGGGCATGGACGACTATTACGAGGACCAGAAGAGGGAGGCCAAGGCCCGCTCGGGCCGCTTCCTCGCGTCGAGGCTGCCGAAGTTCCTCGACTATTTCGAGCGCGTCATCGAGGCGAATGGCGGCGCCGAGGGGAACCTCGTGGGCGACCGGATCGGCTATGTGGACCTTTCGCTTTTCCACGTCGTCGAGGGGCTGAACTACGCTTTCCCGAACGCGATGCGCGAGAAAGGGACGGGCTGGCCGAAGGTCGCGGCACTGCATGCCAAGGTGAAGGACCGCCCCACGCTTCGCAACTACCTCGCCTCCGAGCGGCGGCTGCCCTTCAATGAATCAGGAATCTTCCGGCACTACCCGGAACTCGATCCGGGTAGCTGAGCCTCGCCCCAACAATCACTTCACGACGGCGCAGGCAAGCCGGTCACCCGCCTGGCCCGACGGCTGGCTCTTGTAGTCGTCGGCGCCGCCATGGACCATCAGCGCGCGGCCCTTCACGCCGTTCTCGCCCTCGTCGAGGGTCACGAAGGTGTTGAGGACCTGGGCCCGCAGCACCCCGTCGGCGCCGACATACTGGTTGGGCATGTCGCCGGCATGCGGTCCGTTCGGGGCATTGAAGCCGTGCTCCTTGCCGCCCGGGTTGAAGTGACCGCCGGCGCTCTCATGCGCGCTCTGGTGGTCGCAGCTTCCGGTCTCGTGGAAGTGGAAACCCACCCACTTCTCCGCCGGCAGGCCCGAGACCTCGACGTCGATCAACACGCCGGCGGGCGTGGACGTTAGCGTTGCCGCACCAACTTCGGCTCCGTCGAGGCCGACGAAGGAGGCGTTTTCCGTTTCCTCCTGCGCGCCGGCACTTGCCGCGCATGCCAGGAATGCCAGGACCGCTGCAGAATATCTCAGTGTCACGGGGTCTCTCCCTTTATAGTGTCTGGCCGGCTTACATTGTCACGCCGGTTCTTCGCCCAATTCGAGCAGGATCTGGTGGCGGGCTCTGTTGAGCCGGCTCTTGACGGTGCCGACGGCGCAGTCGCAGATCTCGGCGGTCGCCTCGTAGCTCTCGCCGAGGATGGCGACGAGGGTCAGCACTTCGCGATAATGGGGTGGCAGCTTCTGGAGCGCCCGCTGGACCTCCCTGGCACGTGCACTCACCTCCTGCGTCGCCGGCATCGGCGTGTCGCCGGAGACAGGCTCGTCGGTTCCCGGCGCCTCGCGACCCAGCACCTTCGAACGCGTATAGAAGGTGTTGCGCATGATGGTGAACAACCAGGACTTGAGCTTCGTGCCGGGCTCGAACTTGTCCAGGTTCGCCAGCGCCTTCATCAGGGTCTCCTGAACGAGATCATCCGCGTCCGTCGGATTGCGGCAGAAGGTGCGGGCGAACGCGCGGAGAGCGGGGATGAGTTTTACAATATCTGCGCGTGCAGGATCACGTTTCAACTGTGATTCAGACACCGTGGCCTACCTCTCCGTCGTATCACTGGGCGGGATGATGGTGGCAAACGCGCCGTTATGGCTTTGGTTCCGCGACGGGATCGGGCGCGATCAACCTTCCTCGTGAAGCAACGGAACGAACGGAACAAAGCTCGACTGCCCCTGTTGATAGGGTTTCTCAAGGAGTTCGAGTCGTGGCGCCGCGTGCTAACTGGAAGGGATATCTGAAGGTCGGGGAGCTCAGCTGTAACGTCGCGCTTTATACGGCGGCATCGACGGCAGAACGGGTAAGCTTCAACATCGTCAATCGCGAAACCGGCCACCGCGTTCACCGCCAGATGGTGGATGCGGACACCGGCAAGGAGGTCGCCGGCGACGACATCGTGAAAGGCTACGAGGTCGCAAGCGGCGAATATGTCGTCCTCGAGCCGGAGGAGATCAAGGAGGCGGTTCCGAACAGCGACAAGACGCTGGAACTGGAAACCTTCATACCCTGTGCGGACGTCGATACCATCTTCCTGGACCGCCCCTACTATCTCGCGCCCGCCGACAAGGCCGCTGCCGATGTCTACGCGCTGATCCGCAAGGCCCTGGAGGAGAAGAACGTCGTCGCGCTCGCGCGGACGGTGCTCTTCCGCAGGCTGCGCACGCTGCTGATACGGCCGAGCGAGGAGGGCATGATCGCGACCACGCTCAACTACGACTACGAGGTCCGCTCTGCCGAGGAAGTCTTTGCCGACATTCCCGACTTCAAGATCGAGGGCGAGATGCTCGATCTCGCCCGCCACATCATTTCCACCAAGAAGGGCAAATTCGATCCAACCGAATTCGACGACCGCTACGAGACCGCGCTTGCCGAACTCATCCGGGCGAAGATCGAAGGCCGCAAGCTGCCCAAGAAGCCGAAGGCGGAGCCGAAGAAGGTCTCCAACCTGCTTGACGCCCTGCGCCAGAGCGCCGGGGCCGGAAGCGGGACCGGGCGGGCGAAGAAGAAGGCGGCCGCAACCAAGCCTGCCCGCAAGCCGAAGACCCGCACTCCGCAGCGGAAAGCGAGCTGACCATGGCACTCGAGACCTACAACGAGAAACGCAACTTCAAGGCTTCCCCCGAGCCGAAGGGCCGGAAGGCGAAGACCGCAGGCAACAGCTTCGTCATCCAGAAGCATGCCGCCCGAAGGCTGCACTACGACTTCCGGCTGGAGATGGACGGCGTCCTGAAGAGCTGGGCGGTGACCCGCGGCCCGAGCCTCGTTCCGGGCGAAAAGCGATTGGCCGTGCATGTCGAGGACCATCCCCTCGACTACGGTGAGTTCGAAGGGACGATCCCGCAGGGCAACTATGGCGCGGGAGCGGTCCTTCTGTGGGATCGGGGCACCTGGCAGCCGATCGGCGATCCGGAATACGGGTATCGGAAGGGCCACATGGAATTCGAGCTCAAGGGCGAGAAACTCGAGGGTCGCTGGCATCTCGTGCGCATGGCCAATCGGCGCGGCGAAAATCGGGAGAACTGGCTCCTTATCAAGGGCGAGGACGAATTCGCCAGGGCCGAGGGAGATGCCGATATCCTCGAGGAACTGCCGAGATCGGTGAAGACGGGGCGCCTGCTGGAGGAACTCCAGGAGGGGAAGAAGGCGAAGACAAAGCGAAAGACGGCGCAGGCCTCCTCCCGCTCTCGCCCATCCTCCTCGTCCAAGCCCCCCTCCCCGGCCGACCCGTCGCCGGGGGAACCGGCCACCACCAGGATCCCGGGGGTGAAGGGTGCGAGGAAGGCCACGTTTCCCGATTTCGTCCCTCCGGAGCTTGCGACCCTGGTAAAGAGCGCGCCGTCCGGGAAGCGCTGGGTTCACGAGATCAAGCTGGACGGATACCGCGTCCAGGCCCGCATCGACGGCGGCGATGTCAGGCTCCTGACGCGGACCGGCCTCGACTGGACGCAAAAGTTCGGCAAGGCGATCGTGGACGCGCTGAAGGCCCTGTCGGTCAGGCAGGCCGTGCTCGACGGCGAAATCGTCGTCAACGGCGGATCGGGCGCCAGCGACTTTTCCCTTCTCCAGCAGGATCTGAGCGAGGGCCGAACCGATCGCCTTGTGCTCTTCGCTTTCGACCTCCTTTACCTGGACGGTTTCGACCTCACCTCGGCCAGCCTTGTGGACCGCAAGCAGGCGCTCGCCGGCATACTGTCCGGCGGGGGCGATATCCTGCGCTACAGCGAGCATTTCGACGATGAAGGCGGCCTTGTCCTCAAGCACGCCTGCCGCCTCAGCCTGGAGGGGATCATTTCCAAGATCGCGGACGCCCCCTATCGCAGCGGCAGGGGGAAGGATTGGGTGAAGTCGAAATGCTCCGCCCGACAGGAATTCGTCGTCGCCGGCTACGTCCCCTCCTCCGTCTCCGGCAACGCCATCGGTTCGCTGGTGATGGGATATTACGACCGCGGCAAGCTAATGCATGCCGGACGGGTCGGCACCGGCTACAGCAACAAGGTCGCGCACACCCTGTTTGGCCAGTTGCAGGACCTCCGGGTGGCAAAAAGCCCGTTCCACGACAAGCTGACGACCGTCGAACGAAAGGACGCGGTCTTCGTGAGACCGGAACTTGTGGCCGAGGTCGAGTTCCGCGGCTGGACAGGCGACGCTCACATCAGGCACGCTGCCTACCGGGGCCTGAGGGAGGACAAGCAGCCAAGCGACGTGGTGCGCGAGACCGCACCCGCGACCGCAAGCTCCGATGAGGGACAGAAGACAGGAGCCCGAACCGTGACCCTGACCCATCCAGACCGCATCTACTGGCCGGATGCCGGCGTGACCAAGGAAGGCCTTGCCGACTATTACGTGCAAGTCTGGCGCTACATTGCACCCTTCGTGGTCAACCGTCCCCTCGCGCTCGTCCGGGGGCCGGACGGCATCAACAAGCCGCTGTTCTTCCAGAAACATGCCTGGAAGGGCATGAACAAGAACATCTCCACCGCAAAGGATCCTGCCGATCCTGCCGAGGAGGATATCGTCATCCACGATCTCGACGGGCTGCTCGGCCTCGTCCAGGGCGGGACCTTGGAAATCCACCCCTGGGGCTCCACCATCGACAACTGGGAGAAGCCCGACATGGTCAACATCGACCTCGACCCGGGTGAAGGAACGAGCTGGGACGACGTCATCGCCGCCGCCCACGAAGTCAAAGAGCGCTTCGAGGCGATGGGGCTTGTCGGCTTCGTGAAGACGTCCGGCGGCAAGGGCCTGCATGTCGTGGCGCCGGTGAAGCCGAAGGCGGAGTGGCCGGACGTGAAGGCGGCGATGAAGGCGCTCGCCGACAGCATGGCCGGCGACAGCCCCGATCGCTACGTCTCGACCATCACCAAGTCCAAGCGAACCGGCAAGATCCTCATCGACTACCTGCGGAACGGCCGGGGTGCCACGGCGGTGGCTCCCTATTCCACCCGGGCACGCGCCGGCGCGCCGGTATCGATGCCGATCGCCTGGGAGGAACTGGGCCAGGCTATAGGCCCGGCCTACTTCACCGTCGGCAATGCGCCGAGCCGCCTGCAGCAGCTGGCAAGCGATCCCTGGGGCGATTTCCGGCAGGCCCAGGCGGAGATCAAGGTACCGGGCGACCGCCGCGGCAAGAAATAGCCGTCAGCGGGGATTTTTGCGCTCGGCCGCCAGGCTCTTCTTCAGCGCGCTCATGATGTCGATGACGTTGCTGGGTTGTTCCGGCTTCTGTTCCGTCGGCTTCTTCGCCTTCCTGCCATTCTTCCGGGAAGCAATGATGTCGAGGAGCCGATCCTGGACCGGGTCATCCGCCATGCTCGGGTCCCACTTCGCGGTGCGTTCCTCGATCAGCTTCTTCATGATCGCAAGGTGCTCCGAGGACGGCTTCTCCTTCGCGACGTCGTCGAAATAGGAATGCGCATCCCGCACCTCGTCGC
>JAEZHO010000264.1 GCA_023416545.1 Pseudomonadota bacterium | reverse complement strand
CGTGTCAGCGATGAACGCGCGGGCCGAAGCCGCATTGGTCATCGTCTCGATGGTCGTGAAGGTCTTGGAGGCGACGATGAAGAGCGTGGTCTCGGCGTCGAGAAGCTTCAACGTGTCGGCGATATGGGCGCCATCGACATTGGAGACGAAGTGCGCGCGCGGGCCGTCATGGAAGGGCGCGAGCGCCAGCGTGGCCATTACCGGGCCGAGATCAGACCCCCCGATGCCGATATTGACGATGTCGGTGATCTTGCGCCCCGTCGCTCCGCTGAGCCTGCCGGACCGTATCCCCTCGGCGAACCGGCCCATGGCCGCGAGCACGGCGTCGACGTCCGGCATCACGTCCTTGCCGTCGACCAGAACCGGGGTGTCCGAACGGTTGCGAAGGGCAGTGTGGAGAACCGCACGGCCTTCGGTGAAGTTGATGGCCTCGCCGGAAAACATCGCCTCGCGCTTCTGTGCGACGCCCGCCTCTGCCGCCAGCCTCTCGAGGAGGTCCATGACCTCGTCGTTGACCGCCGTCTTGGAGAAATCCATCAACAGGTCTCCCGTGGAGACGCTGTACCGCTCGAAACGTTGCGCGTCGGCAGCGAATGCCGCCCGAAGGTCGGTCGCATTCGTGGCGGCAGCGGTGGTCTTCAGCTGGTTGATGATGGCCTGCATGGAATGTCCTCATGATCCGGGGGAGGGATGCACGGGAACCTATAAGACTTCCATGTCAAATCAAGCGCGGCCTCGCGGGCCGCGCCTGTTGCGTGTCTCGATCAGCCGCGCAGTTCGCGGCGGAGGATCTTGCCGACGTTGGACTTCGGCAGCTCGGTTCGGAATTCGATCAGCCTCGGCCGCTTGTAGCCCGTCAGGTTGGTGGCGCAGTGCTCCCTGATGTCGTCTTCGGTGACGCTGGCATCCTTCTTGACGACGAAGAGCTTGACCACCTCGCCCGAATGCGGATCCGGAACCCCGACCGCCGCGCATTCCAGCACCCCCGGATGCATCGCCGCGACTTCCTCGACCTCGTTCGGATAGACGTTGAAGCCGGAGACGAGGATCATGTCCTTCTTGCGGTCGACGATCTTGGTGAAACCCCGTTCGTCCATGTAGCCCATGTCGCCGGATCGGAAGAAGCCGTCCTGCGTCATGACCGCCGCGGTCTCGTCGGGCCGCTGCCAGTAGCCCGCCATCACCTGCGGGCCGCAGATGCAGATCTCGCCGACCTCGCCCAGCGGCAACGGCTTGCCGTCTTCGTCGCGGATGGAGATTTCCGTCGAGGGCAACGGCAATCCGATCATGCCGGTGAATTCCTGTCTGTCGACGCGGTTCGCGGTGACGACCGGCGACGTCTCCGAAAGGCCGTAGCCTTCCGTAATGGCGGTGCCGGTCAGCGCCTGCCAGCGTTCGGCAACCGGGCGCTGCACTGCCATGCCGCCGCCCAGTGCAAGGATCAGCGATGAAAAGTCCACCTTCGCGAAATCGGGATGGTTCATCATCGCGTTGAACAACGTGTTGAGGCCCGGGAAGATATGTGCCTTGTGCTTCTGCAACTCCTTGAGGAAAGCAGAAATGTCACGCGGATTGGCGATGAGGACATTGTGTCCACCCATCGCAATTCCCATCAGCGAATTCACCGTCAGCGCAAAGATATGGTAGAGCGGAAGCGCGCAGACGAAGGTCAGGACCTCGGGCCTTGGTCTGGTGGCGAACGCCGCCTCCAGCCACATGGTCAGCTGCATCTTGTTGGCGAGCAGGTTGGCGTGCGTGAGCGCCGCCCCCTTCGAAACGCCCGTCGTTCCGCCCGTATACTGCAGGAAGGCAACGTCGTTGCTGTCGATGTCGACCGGTTTCAGCGAAAGGTGGGCGCCTTCGGCGAGGACCTTCTTGAACGGAACGGCGGACGGAATGGACCACGCCGGAACCAGTTTCTTGACCTTCCGGACCACCAGGTTGACCAGATGGCCCTTCATGCCCAGCATGTCGCCCATCGCCGTCACGACGATGTGCCGCAGGCCCACCTCGGCCGCCACCTGCTGAACGGTGTGCGCGAAATTCTCCAGCACGAAGATGGCTTTCGCCCCGGCATCCTTCAGCTGGTGTTCCAGCTCGCGGGGCGTGTAGAGCGGATTGACGTTGACGACGACGCAGCCGGCCCTGAGGATCGCGTAGGTGACGACCGGGTTCTGCAGAACGTTCGGCATCATCACCGCGACGCGGTCGCCCTTTTCCAGGCCCTGTGCCTGAAGCCACGCGGCTACCTTGCGCGTTTCAATTTCCAGCTCCCGGTAGGTCATCTCGCGCCCCATGCTCGAGAAGGCGACCCGCGGCAGGTATGCTACGCAGGAGCTCTCGAACAGTTCTGCCAGGGAGCGGTAGGAGAGTGCCGGAATATCGGCGGGAACCGAGGAGGGGTAGGAGGCAAGCCAGACCTTGTCGGATTTGTCACTCATATGCGCATGCGCTTCGCTCATTTGGGCCTCCTCTTCCCTTTTATTCTTGGCGGTATAACCCGTCGCAAAGTCCTCCACTCTGCGGCAGGAGCAATACTATGCCATGGCCTGTTCCGCCGGGCCATAAGCTGATGTTGCTATATAACCTGCACGTAAACGTCAACGGTGACGAGAATTGGTGGATCCCCCTGTCATTGGAACGAACGCTTGGTGCTGACGTTTCTTCAAAGCAACGCACCGAACCATGGAGGTATGTGACGATGCACCACGAACCGCGCGCAGGACAGGATCCCTATGTGAAGGATACGCCGTCGCTCATTGCGAGCGACAAGGTGGAAGGCACCCGCGTCTATGGCGCAGACGGCCGGCATATCGGCTCGATCGAACGCGTTCTCCTGGAGAAGCGGGGCGGTCGCGTGGCCTATGCCGTCCTGAGCTTCGGCGGCTTTCTCGGCATCGGCGATGATTACTATCCGTTGCCTTGGGAAAAGCTGAAATACGACGAGGAGCTCGACGGTTATCGCATCGACCTGACGAAGGACCAGATTACCGGCGCGCCCCGCTACAACGATCTCGAGGACGACAGCTGGTATCAGGACAAGGGCCGGACGATTTACGATTACTACGGCGTTCCACCCTACTGGATGTAAAGTCCGATATATGAATGATCGGGAAAGGCTCCGCATGCGGGGCCTTTTTCCGTTTGCTTAAGGCCTGCATGCCAATCATGCGACGGGCCGGCACAGAGCCGGAGCGATAGGGGACACATGTCGCAGGCAACGGGCCAGGGAAGCGTGCGCGATATCGAACGCGACGACATTGCCGCGGTCGCCCGTCTGTTCCAGGAGACGTTCCGTGACGGCAAGGCCGTCCATCCATCCCTCGTCGCATATATCCAGGAAGTGTTCCTCGATCACCCCTGGCAGGATGAAGACCTGCGTTCGAAGGTTTTCGTCGGCGAGAAGGGTGAGGTCGAGGGTTTCATCGGGGTCTTCCCCTCGCGCCTGGAACTGGAGGGCCGCGCCCTTCGTGCCGCCTTCGCCGGTTCAATGATGGTACGCCGGACGGAGCGGAACCCCTTGGCGGGCGCCCGCCTTCTCCGTGCATTCCTTGCAGGCCCGCAGGACGTCTCCTTGACGGAGACCGCGAATGCCACCGCGCTCGGCATGTGGCAGAAGCTCGCCCTGCCGCTGGACACCGCCTACAGCCTGAACTGGATACGGGTTTTCCGCCCGGCCTCCGCGGCGGTTCAAGCGGCGGAGCGTCGGCTCCCGGCCGCGCGGTTTGTGCGGCCGCGGGGCAGGGCGGCGGATGCACTCTGCGAAAAGACCGGCCTCGCCTCGCTGCGCATGCCCGAGGGCGTGACGGCACGCCGCGCCAGCTTCCGAGACGCAACGGAAGGCGAGTTTGCCGAGGCCATGCTCCTGCTCGGCCGGAATTTTTCCCTTCGTCCGACCTGGGATCGTGCCATGCTCGACTGGCTGATCCGCCACGGTCGCCAGAAACGTGCGTTTGGCGAGCCCGTCTGGCGTATAGGGCAGACCCGCGACGGCGAGATCGCCGCTTGCTACGCCTATTTCGGCGGAGCCGGTCGCATCGGCTGGATGCTGCAGGCGCTTTGCAAGCCCCAGGTTGCCGGGGATCTGGTGGACGACCTGTTCGCCCATGCCGACGGCAGCGGATGCGCGGCGCTCCGCGGCGGGGGCCATCCGTGGCTGACCCACGAACTCATTACCCGCAAGGCGATCTTTTACGGCAGGGCCTTCTTCGTCGCCCATTCCAGGGACGCGAGCCTGTTGCAGCCGATCAGGTCCGGCCAGGCGCTCATCAGCGGATTGGCCGGAGAGAACTGGACGCGGCTGATCGGGGACCGCTTCGACTGACCGGACGTCGCCCGGTCAAAGCATGGTCGCGGGTGCTGCGTGCAGGTACTCGGCCACCTTGCGTTTCGAGGCGATGTTGCGCCACACGGCTTCCACCTCTGCCGGCGTCAGCCCGCACGCCTCGGCGACGGCTTCACCCGGTACGCCATGGTCCAGTCCGAAAAGGCAGATGTCCATCCGGTCGTAGGGGAGCGAAAAATAGTATTCGTCCTGGCCCTGCGGCAGCGACCACGTATCCGTGGTCGGCGGCCGGCGGCGGATTTCTTCCGGCACGCCCAGCGCCTCCGCAAGCTGGTAGACCTGGGTCTTGTAGAGATGCGCGATCGGCTTGAAGTCCGCGGCCCCGTCGCCGTTCTTCACGAAGAAGCCCTGATCGTATTCCAGCCTGTTCGGCGTCCCGGCGACGGCATGGTTCAGCCGGTCGGCATGGTAGTATTCGATCTGCTTGCGGGTACGCTGCTTCATGTTGGCGGCGGCGATCATGCCGAGATAGACCTCGAGCGGCATGCGGTGCCGGCTCTGCTCGCCGGATGGCGATGCCACGACCAGCCAGGAAATATTGTAGCCGCGGGCCGAAAGCGCATTCTCCAGCACGACCTTGCAGCCCCAACCCTCGCCGAATTCCGGAACCACCTGCCGGATGAAGCCGTCGCGCCGCGCATAGCATCCCGACGCCGCCAGCGCCGGACCGATGTCTTCGAGGACCGTCTCGACCCCGGTCACTGCTGCAAGCGCCTGCCCCAGCCGGAGGCTCTCCGGATCCGAATCGTGTTCGGGCATGAAGATGCCCGTCACCCGGGATGGACCGAGGGCCCGGGCGCAGAGGGCTGCCGTGACGCTGGAGTCGATGCCGCCGGAAATCCCGAGAACGACGCCCCGCTTGCGAAGGTCCTTCAGCACCGTCTCCCTTATCCAGGCGCAGATCCGATCGATCTCGGCCTCCGCGTCGAGGCGAAGGCTGTCGGCGGAAAAGGCCGCGGCCTGCGCGCCAATCTTCATCGTCTGGTTCATACTGCTGTCTCCAGTTGCGGCTCGACGACGTCAGCGTCGGCGCTCATCCTGATCTTGCCGCTGCTTGTCCGCGGCAATGCATCCCGAAATTCCACCGTCTTCGGCACCATGTAGTCTTCCAGCTGGCTGGCGCAGTGGCGCATGACGTCACGTTCGGTGAGCGTCGACCCGGGTTCCAGTGCGACGTGGGCGCGCACGACCTGGCCGAAGACCGGGTCGTCCATTCCCGTCACCGCGGCTTCCCGCACGCCGGGCAGGCCGTAGAGCACGCGTTCGACCTCCTGAGGACTGACCTTCTCGCCGCGCGTCTTGATGATGTCATCCTTGCGGCTGACGAAGTAGAGGAAACCGTCGGCATCCGTCCGGAAGAGGTCTCCCGTCAGCAGGCGCCCTCCGGTCTCCTGATTTGGCGGATGTTGCGGGGAAGCCGCCTCCTCGCCCCAGTAGCCGGCCATCACATGCGGTCCCTCGACCACCAGTTCACCGATTTGACCGGGAGCGCACGGTTGTCCATCGTCACCCAGGACATAGGCGCGCGTACCCGGTATGGCCTTGCCGACCGAGGTCGGGCGGTGTCGGATTTCGTCCGGATCGAGATAGGTCGCTCGCAGGCACTCCGTCTGTCCGTACATGATGAAGATCAGGGCATCCGGCATCATGTCCCGGAGCCGGTTCGACAATGCGGGCGGCAGCGCAGCAGCGGCACTTGTGACGTAGCGAAGGGATGCGAAGCGGCCAGCGTCCCGCTCCTTCATGCCGGCAATCAGCGCGGCCATGGCCGGCACCAGCGGAAAGCCGGTCGCCTTTTCCTCGGCAAGCCTATCGAGGATCATGCGGGGGAAGGCGAAGCTCTTTTCCAGCACCAGCGTTCCGCCGACCGACGCCATCGTCACCAACTGCGTGATGCCGTAGCCGAAGGAGAGAGGCAGCACGCTCAGGACCACGTCCTTCTCCGTATTGCCCAGATAACCGGCGATGGACTGGCATGCGGCATCGACATTGGCATGCGTCAGCATCACGCCCTTCGGACGCCCCGTGGACCCGGAAGTATGGATGAGGAGCGCAAGCCCGGTCTCGTCGCCAGGG
>JAEZHO010000162.1 GCA_023416545.1 Pseudomonadota bacterium | reverse complement strand
GCTCTATTCCGGTCTGGAGGCACCAGTTGCGAAGAGGAGCGAGTGCTCCGTGCCGCAGTGACCAGGAGAGATGGGCCAGCGTGCGCGGCATGTGCTTCATGTAGCCGGGCTTTCCGTCGCGCTTCATCAGCCTGACCCAGAGCCCGGCGAGCTTGCAGTTGCGCTGTGCCGACATGATCGCGAACGCCTTGAGGAATTCGCGTTCGTCGAACGGCCCGAGGGACCGGCGCAAGGTGAAGTAGTCGCGCATCATCTGCTCGGCCAGCGCAGGAGGCACGTCGACGCGCGCATCCTGAACGATCGAGGCGAGGTCGTAGGCGGTCGGTCCGATCATGGCGTCCTGGAAGTCGATGATCCCGACGCGGCGCACGCCGGATTCATGGGCCCGCCAGATGATGTTCGGGGAGTGGAAGTCGCGCAGCAGAAGATTTTTCTCGGCGCTCTCAAGTTCGCCGATCAGTCCGTCCCAGATGCGGAGAAAGGTCTGCCGCTCCTCCTCGCTCGCCTCTGTGCCGCGCTTCCAGGGAAGGTGCCAGTCGACGAGAAGACGGGCTTCCATCTTCATCGCGGTAGGGTCGAAATCCGGAATGTGATGGACGTGGCCGCCGTTCGCGGCGAGGTCACGAGGGGCCGGATGGCTGTGCAGGTAGCCGAGGCAGACGACGCTTTCCCGGTAGCGATCGGCGATCGGCCGGCCTTGTTCGTCTAGCACGCCGTCCTCGCCCATGTCCTCCAGCAGGAGGATGCCCTGGTCGTAATCAGCGCGAAATACCTCCGGTACCGCCAGGCTGAGCCGGCGGAGATAGCGGGAAATCGCGACGAAGGAATAGGCGTCCTCGGCAAGGTGCACGACCTTCGGATAAGGCTTGCCTTCATGGAATGGCGGTCCGTCGGGCTGGCGAGGCCAGTTCATCAGGACGAGCGATCCGCCGTCTTCCGGCGTCACGGTCTCGTAGGACCGCACCGACGCATCGCCGGTCAGGTAGCGGCGCCTCGCGTTCGGGTATCCCCACCGGTCCAGGAGGGCGCGGATGGCAAGCGAGCGGCGGATGCGGTCCAGTGCCGGTGCGGGGCCGTATATGGTCGCGGTTCGACCCGATGTCTCGTGCTCAAGCCGCAATGTCAGCCGGTCCGCCGGGAGGAAATCCTCGGCCATCTCCGGCCATTCGACCAGCGCGATACCGATTGCGAGAGCCTCGTCCAGCCCCAGTTCGTCGAGTTCCGATCCATCCCCGAGGCGATAAAGATCGAAGTGGGCGACGGGGATGCGAAGGTCGTAGCTTTGGACCAGGGTAAATGTCGGCGAGGGAACCTCGAGCGTCTCGTCATTCGCCATGGCGCGCAACAGGGCGCGTGCCAGTGTCGACTTTCCGGTCCCGAGGTCTCCGGAAAGGGCCACGCAGTCGCCCGGGCGAAGCGCCAGCGCGAGATCTTCCCCGAACCGGATGGTCGCCGCTTCGTCCGCAAGCGTGACGACGATCGCCGTACCGTCGTTCATTCGGCGGCAGCGATAGTGTGCATGGTCGCCCCGGTCGGGATGCGGCAGGTGACCGTGGTTCCGCCGGCAGGACGGCTGTCGATCCGGACATCGCCCTGGTGAAGGGTGACGAAGCTCTCGACGATCGAAAGCCCGAGCCCGGCGCCGCTGCGCTTGCCGCCTTGCGGGCTGGAGGAGAAGCGGTTGAAGACGCTGTCCAGCATTTCAGCCGGGATGCCGGGCCCGTCGTCGGAGACGGAGAAATAGACGTCCCTTTCGTCGCGCCGGCACGTCAAGGTGATGGTGCTGCCTTCGGGAGCGAAATTGGTGGCATTGGTCAAGAGCTTCAGGAGGATCTGCTTCAGCCGCTGCTGGTCGGCAACGATGCTGCCGAGGCCTCTCGGTGCAGTGATTTCCAGCGTCACGCCGTTCTCGTGCAGCCGGTCGGCGATCTGCATCGCGACGTCGTCCAGCAGGCCGTCGAGGTCGAGCTGGGTGTAGCTGAGTTCCATGATGCCGGCATCGACCGTGGCGAGGTCGAGGATATCGTTGACGATCGTCAGAAGCAGCGAGGACGAGGTCGATATGTGCTCGACATATTCCGCCTGGCGCTCGTTTAGCGGCCCGATGCCGGGGGTCTTCAGGAGATCGGTAAAGCCGATGATGTTGGTAAGCGGCGAGCGCAGCTCGTAGGAGACGTGCTGGACGAAATCGTTCTTGATCTCGTCGGCTTTGCGAAGCGCCTCGTTCTTTTCCTTCAGGGCGCGTTCGGCGCGCGCGCTCGCCGTCATGTCGACGAAGGTCAGCATCGTCTGGGCATTCGGCAGCGGCGTGACCGCATAGTCGAGGATAAGACCGGAATAGAGCTCGAACGTCCCCTGCAGCGAGGGCCGGGCGTCGTCGCCGCTCGTCAGCATCTGGCCGAAGAGGCGCCAGCCGTCGGGCTTGTCGTAGGACGGGCCGCAGGCTTCCTCGATCGCCCGGATATGCGTGCCGGGCTTCGCCTGCTCGGCGGTGATGCCCCAGAGCGCGCGGAAGGCCGGATTGGAAAGCTGGATGCTTCCGTCGGGCCCGAACACCGCCACGCCTTCAGACAGGTGGTCGATCGTTTCGCCCTGGACCTGCAGAAGCGTGTTGTAGCGGGTCTCGAGGTTCACCTGTTCGGTGAGGTTCTCGAAGACCCAGGTGGCGCCACCCTGCGGATGGGCCGTCGCGACGACCCGCAGCGTCTCGCCGTTCGGCAGGTGCCAGAGTTCGTCCTTGGTATCGAGAGCCTGGTAGATGGAAAGCGCCGATTCCTTCCACGTCCGCCAGTTGAGGGGCTCCGGAAGCTTGTTGCTGCTGCGCAGGCGGTCGAGAAGCTCGCTATTGTCCGGTCGAGAATCGAGGAAGGCGAGATCGAGGCCCCAGAGGGAGACGAAGGCCTGGTTGTAGAATTGCAGCCTTCGGTCGCGATCGAAGATCGCCACGGGCGTGCCGAGATTGTCGAGGGTCTCCGCATGGCTGCGAAGCGTCCGCTTCAGCTCTTCCCGGACCGATTCGGCCTCGGAGACGTCGAGGGCCATGCCGGCGGAACCACCGGTGGCGACGACGTCGACGATCTCGTAGATCGTCCGGTTGCCGTGAACGACCGTCGAGACGCGATCGTGGAAGGGGGAGGCGGGCGTCGCGGTCGCGCGGATGCTTTCCCGGGTGATCGTCCCGAGGAATTCCCGGCCTTCTCCGACCACCTGGCCGGGGCTCTCCGCCTCCACGGCCTCGCTGTAGGCGTGGTTGACCCAGGCGAGCCTGCCTTCGCTGTCGCGGCGCCAGACGGGCTGTTCGAGCGCGTCGAGAAGGGACTGGAACAAGGTGATGGAGCCGCGCAGACGCTCGCGTTCGATCTTCAGTTCCGCAAGTTCGGCGCGCAGATTGTTGAGCGCGATGAAGCGCACGAACGCCTTGCCGCCGGCGACGCGGCCCTGGACCTCGAGGATTTCGTCGCGGATGGTCTCCACCACCATGTCGAAGCTGCTGGCATTGCCGCGCAGCGTCTCGACGGCCCGCTCGAGTTCGCCGGCAGACTTTGGCCGCAGCCAGCGTCCGAAGGCCAGGAACTCGCGGTCATCCTGCGGCGCGCCCGTATCGGACGGCAGTTGACCGAGGCCTTCCGGGCGCGCGATGGAACCGTCCCAGATGATGATCCGGCGGTTCTTTTCGGCGATCAGGGCCTCGTATTTGGAGATGCGCTGCTGGGCGTCGGAGAGGGCGTTTCGCATCTCCTGGCTCTCCGCCTCCATGTTCCCCCGCTGGCGCACGAGCCAGAGGACGGATAGGAGCGTCGCGCCGAGTGCGCCGACGACGAGGGAGGAGATGACGACCTCTGACGAGGAAAACAGCCTTGCCGCGGCGTCCACCGGCTGCTGCGCAAGCGCGGTGCCCGCGAAGGACGCCAGCGCGCTGCCAGCAAGGAGGGAATGGAGGAAGGCACGTTTCCGGCCCCGCGGTGCCCGGCAACCGTGACGAACCTGCGAAGCGTCCCCGCC
The DNA here is from genome assembly GCA_023416545.1 of Pseudomonadota bacterium. Lineage (GTDB taxonomy): Bacteria > Pseudomonadota > Alphaproteobacteria > Rhizobiales > Rhizobiaceae > Neorhizobium. The sequence goes on along the minus strand of JAEZHO010000162.1, from coordinate 6,708 downwards.
CTCTCCAGGGGAGGACGAGGTAGGGCCGTCGCAACAGGAAGCCGCCCCTTCCGCTGGGTTCTTTACGTTCACCGCCATTGCCGGTCTGTCTCCGTCCTTTGCCGCATTTCGACAAGACATCCCATATCGCCCTTGCCCGAAGCAGGAGCGAATCGCTGGCTAAGAGAATACTTGCTTAGGGAATCGGCGGGAAGGGTGACGCCAAAAAAGAAGGTCGCGATCCGTCAAGATCGCGACCTTCAATATCTTGTGGATTAGCCTTGGAAAATTAATACCTGTAGTGTTCCGCCTTGAAAGGTCCCGTCGGCGAGACGCCGATGTAGGCGGCCTGTTCTTCGGAGAGTTCCGTGAGCTTTACGCCCAGCTTGGCGAGATGCAGGCGGGCGACCTTCTCGTCGAGGTGCTTCGGCAGGATGTAGACGTCGTTCTTGTACTCGCCCTGCTTGGTGAACAGCTCGATCTGCGCAAGCACCTGATTCGTGAAGGATGCCGACATGACGAAGGAGGGGTGTCCCGTGGCATTGCCGAGGTTCAGGAGACGGCCTTCCGAAAGGAGGATGATGCGGTTGCCCTTCGGGAACTCGATCATGTCGACCTGCGGCTTGACGTTGGTCCACTTCAGGTTGCGGAGCGACGCCACCTGGATCTCGTTGTCGAAGTGGCCGATATTGCCGACGATCGCCATGTCCTTCATGGCCCGCATGTGATCGATGCGGATGACATCCTTGTTGCCGGTGGTGGTGATGAAGATATCGGCGCTGTCGACCACATCCTCGAGCACGACCACTTCGAAACCGTCCATCGCCGCCTGCAGGGCGCAGATCGGATCCACTTCCGTGACTTTCACGCGGGCGCCGGCCCCGGCAAGCGAGGCGGCCGATCCCTTGCCCACGTCGCCGTAGCCGCAGACCACGGCGACCTTGCCGGCCATCATCACGTCGGTGCCGCGGCGGATGCCGTCCACCAGCGATTCCTTGCAGCCGTACTTGTTGTCGAACTTCGACTTGGTGACCGAATCGTTGACGTTGATGGCGGGGAAGGGCAGCAGGCCCTTCTTGGAGAGTTCGTAGAGCCGATGGACGCCGGTCGTGGTCTCTTCCGACACGCCCTTGATCGCGTCGCGCTGCCTGGTGAACCATCCCGGCGAAGCCTGCAGGCGCTTCTTGATCTGCGCGAAGAGGATTTCCTCTTCCTCGGAGGTCGGGTTGGACAGGACGTCTTCGCCGGCTTCGGCGCGGGCGCCGAGCAGGATGTACATGGTCGCGTCGCCGCCGTCGTCGAGGATCATGTTCGACAGGCCGCCGTCGGCCCACTGGAAGATCCGGTCCGTGTATTCCCAGTACTCGGTGAGGCTTTCGCCCTTCACGGCAAAGACCGGGATGCCGCGCTCGGCGATGGCGGCGGCGGCGTGATCCTGGGTCGAGAAGATGTTGCAGGAAGCCCAGCGGACTTCGGCACCGAGAGCCGTCAGCGTCTCGATCAGAACGCCGGTCTGGATGGTCATGTGCAGTGAGCCGGAAATCCGGGCGCCTTTCAGGGGCTTGCTTTCGCCGAATTCCTCGCGGCAGGCCATCAGGCCGGGCATTTCGGTTTCGGCGATATCGAGTTCCTTGCGACCGTAGGCGGCAAGGCCGATGTCAGCGACGATATAGTCGTTATCCATGCTCATGAAGCTCTCCAGCTGGGATTTGCGCGCCCTGGGGCGTCACCTCTCGCATTCTGGGGCTGGTTTAGCAGGCTTGGCCGAACGAAGCAACAACACATAAAGAAGTGTTTATGTCTTTATGTGGCGTCAGGCTTCTTCGCCGAACTTGTCGGCGACAAGGTCTTCCAGCGCAGTCAGTACTTCAGATGCCTGCGGTCCGGCCGCCGTTACCTGGACGCTGCAGCCGGGGCTGGCCGCGAGCATCATCAGCCCCATGATCGACATTCCGCCGACCGTGGTGCCGTCCTTGGTGACGGTGACGTCCGCGTTGTACTTTGCGACCGTCTGGACGAATTTAGCCGACGCCCGGGCGTGCAGGCCACGCTTGTTGACGATGAGGAGTTCGCGGGAATGAGATGACATGCCGGGCTTCGCTTACTTGCCGCTCAGGACACGGCTTGCGACATTGATGTATTTGCGGCCCGCCTCGGATGCCTCCAGGAGCGCACGGTTCATGTCGTTGTCGCTGCGGACACCGGCAAGCTTGATCAGCATGGGGAGGTTGACGCCGGCGATCACTTCGATGCGCCCGCCGTCCATGACGGAGATGGCGAGGTTGGAAGGCGTGCCGCCGAACATGTCCGTGAGGATGATGACACCATGGCCGTCGTCAGCCACTGCGACGGCATCGACGATATCCTGGCGCCGTTGGTCCATATCGTCTTCAGGCCCGATGGAGACCGTTTCGATGTACTTCTGGGGACCTACCACATGCTCGAGTGCATGCCGAAATTCCTCAGCCAGCTTGCCGTGGGTGACAAGCACAAGTCCGATCATCAATTCCCCCTGCTCTGGCAACGCGCAGGCCATATCGCACTGCAAAAGTGGCGTCCAGCGGTGGGACGCCATCTTGGCCATGTAGATCGCAAGTGCAAGTCAAAAATCCGTTGCGCTCAACGCGGATATGGCGCCGGCAGCTCGAAATCGGGAAAAAATACGCCGATTACCGCGAGGGGATCGGCATTTTCTGCCGCCAGCCGCAGCTGCGGCAACATGTCTATCCCGTCGACGGAAAAGCGCTCCGATTCCGGCGGCAGCCGCTCCATCGTCTCCCTTCGGCCGACCTTCACGGCCAGGTGAAGCGGTGCGGAGGCGACATGCGGAAGGCGGGCAATACCGCTACCCCGTATCTCGATGAGCCCGGCGATCGTGGCCGGGCATTCTCCGATGATCTGCTCTCCGTCACGCGAAAGGAGCACGCGGTCGTCGGCAAGAAGCGTGGCCGGAATTCCGGCGCGCCAGGCGGCCGAAAGGCAGGCAAACGCCGTCATGGACTTTCCCGACCCGGAAGGACCGGTGAACAGGAGCCCGGTCGTTCCGACCACGATGGCCGTGGCGTGGATATTGACCGGCGCGTCCGTCACGAGGCTTCCCCGGCCGGGAGCGACAGGACGAAGCGTGCTCCGACGACGGCACCGCTGGCATCCATGATGTTCTCGGCCCTGAGCGTGCCGTTATGGGCTTCGGCGATCTGCCGGCTGATCGACAGGCCGAGGCCGGAATTCTGGCCGAAGCTCTCGCTTTCCGGGCGATCGGTGTAGAAGCGCTCGAAGATCCGGTCGATATCCTCCGCCTGGATGCCCGGGCCGTTGTCATCGATCGTGACGTTGACGCGCCCGCGCGATTGGGAAAGGCGAATGGCGATGCGGCCGCCCTCGTTGGGTACGAAGGAGCGGGAGTTCTCGATCAGGTTGGTGATGATCTGCCCGAGCCGGAGATCGTGTCCGTTGACGATGAAGTCCTGCTTGCCGCCCCGGCTATCGACCGTCAGGTCGATCTCGACGGGCTTGCGGCCGTTGCGGATCTGCCGCGAGATGTCCACCAGGTTTCCGAGCAGGACGCGCATGTCCACGGGCGCGGAATCGGTTCGCGCCAGTTCGGCATCGAGACGCGAGGCGTCCGAGATGTCGCTGATCAGCCGGTCGAGGCGACGCACGTCGTGGAAGATAATCTCCGTCAGGCGCCGCTTCGCATCGTCCGACTTGGCGAGCGGCAGCGTTTCGACGGCGCTGCGCAGCGAGGTGAGCGGGTTCTTCAGTTCGTGGCTGACATCGGCAGCGAAGCTCTCGATCGCGTCGATCCGGTCATAGAGCGCCGTCGTCATTTCCCGAAGCGCGATGGACAGGTTGCCGATCTCGTCCTGGCGATAGGCAAAATCGGGGATTTCCTCGCGTTGCTTGGCACCGCGGCGCACCCGGATCGCCGCTGCCGCCAGGCGCCGCAACGGATTGGCGATCGTCGATGACAGGAGGAGCGACAGTAGGATGTTGACCAGCGTTGCGACACCGAAGACCCGCATGATCGCAAGGCGCTCCGCATGGACGATCTTGTCGATGTCGCCGGCCTGCGTCGACAGAAGCAGCACGCCGAGCACCGCCCGGAAGCGCTGGACCGGCACCGCGACGGAAACGATGAGTTCGCCCTTGTCGGTGATGCGAACCACGGCGCCGCGAACGCCGGTGAGCGCGTTCATCACCTCCGGATAGATCGAGCCGTCGCCGCCTGGCGCCTCCTTGTAGACGGGCAGGTTTCGCTGCTGAAGCATGCGGTTGAAAAGGCCGGCGATGCGCTCGTTCCAGCTCAGCGTCTCCTGCTCGACCGGCGGCAGGTCGTAACGGAGCACCTGACCCCTGGAATAGAGATGCCGGGAATCGAGGAGGAGGTTCGCATCCGCGTCGAAGAGACGGGCGCGCGTTCGGGTCGGCGAGATCAGCCGGCGCAACACGGGTGCGACGCGGTCCGGATCGATCGGGAAATCGAGGTCCTCGTCGTTGGGGACGGGCGTGATGCTCTGTCCCGCCTGCAGTTCGAGCAGTTTTTCCGGGTCGATGGTGATGGAGTTGGTGTCCACCGAGGCGGAGGCCGAGATTGCCCCGGCGATGATTTCGCCCTGGGTCAGCAGGCTCTCGACGCGGGCGTCGATCAGTCCCTCGCGGAACTGGTTGAGGTAGAGGATGCCGCCGACCAGCACGACCGTGGCGGCTAGGTTGAAGAAGAGGATCCGTCGTGTCAGGCTCGAGAAGACCGCGTGGCCGAAGACGCGGCGGATGAGAATGAACGGCCGCGACCAGATGCGCCGCGGCGTTCGGCGCATCTCCGCATCCGGGGAATCAAGCATGTCATCGTCAAGCAGTTGGTCTGCCACGCATCGTCCTTTCAAGGGACGGGCCAAATTCCCGTCCAGGCGCGGCTTCTACGGTGAGACGGTCGCCGGTCAGGCTGCCTCGCGGAAGCGATAGCCGACCCCGTAGAGCGTCTCGATCATATCGAAATCGCCGTCGACCATCTTGAACTTCTTTCGCAAGCGCTTGATGTGACTGTCGATCGTGCGGTCGTCGACATAGACCTGTTCGTCGTAGGCCGCGTCCATGAGCGCGTCGCGGCTCTTCACCACGCCGGGCCTCTGGGCGAGCGAGTGAAGTATCAGGAATTCGGTCACCGTCAAGGTGACGGGTTCGCCCTTCCAGGTGCAGGTATGGCGTTCCTGGTCCATGACGAGCTGGCCGCGCTCCAGCGTGCGGGCCTGCTGGGCATCGGTTCCCGGCTTGGCGCCAACGGCGCCCAGGGTCTCGCGCGCGCTTGCCCGGCGAAGGATCGCCTTTACTCGCTCGACGAGCAGGCGCTGGGAGAAGGGCTTGGTGATGAAGTCGTCGGCGCCCATCTTGAGCCCGAAAAGCTCGTCGATCTCCTCGTCCTTCGAGGTCAGGAAGATCACCGGAATGTCGGACTTCTGCCGGAGCCTGCGAAGCAGTTCCATGCCGTCCATACGGGGCATCTTGATATCGAAGATCGCCAGTTGCGGCGGCCGGGCAACAAGCCCGTCGAGTGCGGATGCGCCGTCCGTGTACGTCTCGACCTTGTAGCCCTCGGCCTCCAGTGCAATCGATACTGACGTGAGGATATTGCGGTCGTCGTCCACCAGGGCGATTGTCTGCATTCTCTCTGTCTCCATTACCATTCGTGCGCATCTCCAGGATTCATCCTAGCCGCGTCGGCATTCCGACGATGCGCGTTTTGAGTATAAAGGTGGAACAAATTGTGGCAAGGCGGCAGGATTGGACCAGGAGTCACAATCCGGCGATCCGCCAATTCACGTCTCCGAGCCTGAACTAAATCCAGACCTAAACCGATTTAAGAAGAAATAAATTTTTTTAAATCGATTAATTTATTGATATCGTTGAGCTATCGCCGCCCGGTCACTTGCCCTTTGGAAACGCGGGCGTTAGGTGGAGTCACATCCACCGCCAAGGAAGGAAGGCGCGCATGCAGGAACTCGGACTTTACAATCCGTCCAACGGGCTAGCAGCGATGGGCTTCCACGACGTCTCTCGGGTCAGCTACAACCTCTCGGAAACGGAGCTTTACGAGGAAGCCATCCGCAATCGCGAAGGCGACTTGACCGCAGATGGCGCACTGCGCGCAGTGACCGGCCAGCATACGGGCCGTTCGCCGAAGGACAAGTTCGTCGTGCGCGACGACAATACCGAGGACGCCGTCTGGTGGGACAACAACCGGCCGATGTCCCGCGAGCGCTTCGATATCCTGCACCAGGACATGCTCGCGCATGCCGCTGGCAAGACCCTCTACGTCCAGGACCTGATCGGCGGCGCCGATCCGGACAACGCGCTGCCCACCCGCGTGGTGACGGAGTTCGCCTGGCATGCGCTGTTCATCCGCAACCTCCTCATCCGGCCGAGCCGAGCCTTGCTCGAAGGCTTCGTGCACAAGCTGACCATCATCAACCTGCCGAGCTTCCGCGCCGATCCGGCCCGCCACGGCTGCCGTACCGAAACGGTCATCGCCTGCGACCTCACCCGGGGCATCGTGCTGATCGGCGGCACTTCCTATGCGGGCGAGAACAAGAAGTCCGTCTTCACCATCCTCAACTACCTGCTTCCGGCAAAGCACGTCATGCCGATGCACTGCTCCGCAAATGTCGGCCCGGGCGGCGACGCTGCCGTCTTCTTCGGCCTGTCGGGTACCGGCAAGACCACGCTGTCGGC
>JAEZHO010000158.1 GCA_023416545.1 Pseudomonadota bacterium | reverse complement strand
GTCGTCGTCTGCGCAGGCGCCAAGGCGATCCTCGACATTCCGAAGACGCTCGAGGTCCTGGAAACACGCGGCGTGCCGGTCGTGACCTACGGCTCGGACGATTTCCCGGCTTTCTGGTCCCGGGTCTCCGGCTATCCCAGCCCGCTTCGCCTAGACGCGGCCGACGAGATCGCGGCCTTCCAGCGCGCACGCGAGACCCTGGGGATCGAGGGCGGCATGCTGGTCGCGAACCCGGTTCCTGCGGCCGACGAAATCCCGCGGGAGGAAATCGAGGTGTTCATTCAGGCAGCCCTCAAGGCCGCCGACGAACATACCGTCTCTGCCAAGGCGGTGACGCCCTTCCTGCTGGACCACATCTTCCGCCAGACGTCCGGCCGGAGCCTGAACACCAATATCGCCCTTGTCGAAAACAATGCGCGTCTTGCCGCGGAAATCGCCCTGGCAATCAACGCCTGATACCCCCCGCCCCAACCGGAGACCTTACGTGTCCGTCATTCCGACCGGCGCTTCCGCGCCTGCGCAACGCACAGCACTTGTCTGCCTCGTTCTCGGCGGCATCGCGATCGGCGCCTCCCCGATCTTCGTCCGCCTGTCCGAAGTCGGGCCGGTCTCGACCGGTTTCTGGCGGCTTGCACTGGCGCTCATACCGCTTGTGGCCTGGAACATGTTCAGCCGCAGCAAGTCGGACGAGGCGCCCATCGGCGTCCGGGACTGCTTCCTGCTCATACTGCCGGGACTGGCCCTCGCGATCGACCTCGTAGCCTGGCACCTCTCCCTCTACATGACGTCGGTCGCCAATGCGACGCTTCTCGCCAATCTGGCGCCCGTCTTCGTCACGCTGATCGGCTGGCTGCTGTTCAGGACTACGGTGACGAGGGTGTTCCTGCTCGGCCTCGGCCTGGCGATCGCGGGCGTCGTCACGTTGAAGGGCGGGCCGGCGGCGCTCGCCGAAGGACAGCTTGCCGGCGATACCGTGGCCATTCTCGCTGCGGTCTTCTATGCGTGCTACATACTGGCGATCGGCCGCCTGCGCAGCCGCTTCGGCACCAACCGGATCATGATCTGGAGCTCCGCGGCCGCGGCCTTGTCGATCCTGCCCTTCGCGCTCTATTTCGAGGGAAACATCTTCCCACCGAGCCTCTACGGATGGGCCGTCCTCGTGGGCCTCGCCTTTATCAGTCACGCCGGCGGACAGGTCCTCATCACTTATGCGCTGGCATACCTTCCCGCCGCCTTCTCCTCACTGACGCTCCTGCTTCAGCCGGTCGTCGCCGCCATTCTCGCCTGGTGGATCCTGGCGGAAGCCGTCACGCCGCTACAGGCGGCAGGTGGCCTGATCGTGCTCGCCGGCATCCTCGTCGCGCGCCGGGGCTGAACCGTGTGTCCCCTCGGTCGAGGGGACATCACCCGGACGCCATCAGCTGTCCAGCATTTCCCGGACCGCGACCGCCAGCTGCTTCAGCGAGAAGGGCTTCGGCAGGAAGCCGAACTTCGCATCGGCCGGCAGGTTGCGCGCAAAGGCGTCCTCAGCATAGCCCGAGACGAAGATGAACTTCAGGTCGGGATGCTTCTTGCGCAGTTCGCCGAGCAATGTCGGGCCGTCCATCTCCGGCATGACCACGTCGGAGACGACGATGTCCACCTGGCCATCGAGTTCCTCCATGATCTCGAGCGCCTCGATGCCGGAGCCTGCCTCGTGCACGGTATAGCCCCGCGTCTCCAGCATGCGCTTTCCGCCCCGGCGCACGGCCTCCTCGTCCTCGACCAGCAGGACGACGGCCGAATTGCCGGTGAGGTCCACCTGCTCGGCGGCGGGCGCAGGAGGCGCCGCCGTTGCGGCCGCCGGTGCCTCGTCGCCGGCCGGCAGTGCAGCCGCCGCCTCCGCCACGTGCCGCGGCAGGAAGATCCGGAACGAGGTACCGCGTCCGATTTCGGATTCCGGATAGATGTATCCGCCGGACTGCTTGACGATGCCGTAGACCATGGAGAGGCCCAGCCCCGTTCCCTTGCCCACTTCCTTGGTGGTGAAGAACGGTTCGAAGATCTTGTCCATGATCTCCGGCGGGATGCCGGTTCCGGTGTCGGAAACCTCGACCATGACGAAGTCTTCCGAGGGCAGGTCCGCCTGCGGGTAATTGACGGTCTGGTCGGCGGGCACGTTGCGCGTCTTGAGGAGGATCGTCCCGCCTTCAGGCATCGCATCGCGCGCATTGACGCAGAGATTGATGAGGACCTGCTCGAACTGCGAAAGATCGGTGCGGACCGGCCAGAGGTCGCGCCCGTAATCCACTTCCAGCTTGACGTTCGTGCCGGAGATCAGCCGGTCTACGAGCATGCGCAGGTCGCCGACCACGTCGGTGAGATTGAGGACCGCAGGCCGCATCGTCTGCTTGCGCGAGAACGCCAGCAGCTGGCGCACGAGGACGGCCGCGCGGTTGGCGTTCCGCTTGATCTCCATCAGGTCCGCGAAGCTTGCGTCGGAGGGCCGCGCCTGCAGGAGGAGGTGGTCGGACGAAAGCAGGATGGCGGTCAGCACGTTGTTGAAGTCGTG
>JAEZHO010000135.1 GCA_023416545.1 Pseudomonadota bacterium | reverse complement strand
CGGGAGAAGGCGTAGGGGCCTTGCCCCACGAGGCGTAGGGATTGCCCCTCACCCTAGCCCTCTCCCCGCATGCGGGGAGAGGTGACGTGCCCCAAGCTATCCGGCCGAAACGGTACGGCATATCCCTTCTCCCCGCATGCGGGGAGAAGGTGCCGGCAGGCGGATGAGGGGCACCCCTCAGATCGCGGCGACGACCGTGAATTCGACCTTGTACTTCGGGGCGGCGAGCTTGGCTTCGCTCGTGGCGCGGGCCGGCGTGTTCGCCGGGTCGACCCAGGCTTCCCACACGGCGTTCATCTCGGCGAAATAGGCCATGTCGGAGAGGTAGATCAGCGTCTGCAGGATCTTCGACTTGTCGGAGCCTGCGGCAGCCAGAAGGCGGTCAACTTCGCGCAGCGCGTATTCGCACTGTTCCTTCACGGTCTCGCCTTCGCCGACCTGGCCGGAGAGGTAGACGGTGTTGCCATGGACGACGGCGCCGCTCATGCGGGCACCGGTTTCGATGCGCTTGATGCTCATAAATGCTCCTGGAAATGTTCGAGCTGCTGATGTTGGCCGACACTCAGCCGGCCGCGGGAAACCTAGCCGCGCAGGTGCTGGCTCTTTTCGTAGATGGCGGTCGAACGGGCGCCGGAACGGCAATAGCCGAGCATGGGCCGCGGCAGTTCGTCGAGGGCGTCGACCATGCCGTTCACAGCCTCCGCATCGACGCCCATGCGGCCCACGGGCACATGACGGATCTCAAGGCCAAGCTCGGCTGCGCGGGCGGCGATCTCGGAAAATTCCGGCTGTCCCGGTTCTTCCTCGTCCGGCCGATTGCAGACGAGAGACTTGAACCCCATGGCCTTGATCTGGTCGAGATCCTCGACCCGGATCTGTCCGGTCACGGCATATTCGTCGTTGATCTGGCGGATATCCATGCGCTTCTTCCTCCGGCTCGTTGTCTGGGTGATCCCTTACGCCGCAGCCGGCAGGGCGTCAATCGACGCAGGCTCAGACGAAGGAGAAGCGAAGTCCGTAGTCGATGCTCTCGCCGGGCTTCAGCGACTGCAGTTCCCCGCGCTCCGCGAGCTCCTGGCGTCCGACCCAGCGGTGCGAGACCGGCTCTATGCCGAGCACATGCGCCGGAGCCTGCTGGTTGCGCCAGATCTGCAGCCACGGAAGCGTGTCTGTGCGGAACTTCACCCTCAGCGTCAGCCCGCCGATCGCCGCGATCGGACCAAGGGCGATTTCCGCCCAGTCCTCGTCCTCGCGCGCCGCCGGGACGCAGAAGACGCCGCCCGGATCCTCGCCGAAATTCCAGGGCAGGCTGCCCTCGTCGATCATCTGCCCGGTGAGCCGCACCTCGCCGTCGAACAGCCAGGCCCCGATGTTCATGTGATACATGTGGAGCGGGGGAAAGGCCCTGATTCCGGTATTGGTGAGGCGGTCGGCAAGACAGACCTCGCCCGTCTCCCCGTCGATGCGCCAGTGACGTTCGAGAAGCGCCGAGCAACCGTCGGCAAGCGCGACCGGGACCCTCGCCCGACACTCCGCATTGCCGTCCTGGCAATCCCAGAACATCAGTTCCGCCGGGTGGGACGAGAAGGAACCGTGCAGCGGGTACCTTCCCTTGTCTTCCCGGCCTGGGATCGGTTCGGGATGGCGGATGTGGTCGGGCCCGCAGGTGAACAGGAAACCCTCCAGCGAGTGATCGATGCGCGGATCGCCGTCGTCCGGGATGGCGCGACCCGGCGCAAGATCGACGGTGCCGATGAAGCACGAGCCGATGTCGAGCACCGAAGTTTCGTCCAGCAGGATGCGGGGGCCTGCGGCAGCGGAGAAGACCTTCATGTCAGTACTCCAGATTCCGGAACGTCTCCGTGACAAGAACGTGATCGAATATTAACGCCACGTTCAGGACGAATTCACCTTTTTCACACTAGCGTCGAAATTCGCTTGTCTGAGAGACAATGCGTCGGCCGGAACGTTTGGCCGATTCGTTGATTTCTTCCATGTTCAACAAGAAGGTCGGTGACAACGTGAAACGGCTCCTTACCGCTGGTCTCGGTCTAGCAGTCCTCGTGGCGCAGGGCGCCTCGACGACCTCCGTGGTCTCGGCCCAGTCCATCTACGATCCCTACGCCACCGATACGCTTCTTGTCGCTCCCGACGGCAGCATACTGGATTATGTCCCCGAAGACGGCGAGGTCGTGGTAACCCGCGACCGCAGGGGACGCCGGATACTCATCGACCGCTATGGCGAGGTCATCGCCACCGAAGTGCAGCGCGGCGGCTACCAGTCCGGCGGCATCGACCGCTATCCGCCGCCGCCTTCCGACTACCGCCGCCAGCGGGATACCGCCGGATATCGCGATTACCGCGAATACCGTCATGGCGAGCCGGGATACGAGGACCGGGGCGAACCCGGTGAGTTCACCGGCACCATTCCGGGCCCGGGATCGATCACCCGCCTGCCGCTCGAGGACCAGCCCTTCCCGGGCGACGAGCCCCGGGACGACTACGCCTCGATAGAGCGTGATCAGCAGCCCGCAATGCCGCTTGAACCCGAAAAGCCGATCATCGCGGTGACCAAGAAGCCGCAGGCGGAGATCGCCGCGCTGCAGGTCTTCCTCGACCGCGAAGGGATTTCTCCCGGCGTCATCGACGGCCATCTCGGCGACAACGTCAACAAGGCGATCGCCGCCTGGCAGGAGATGACCGGCGAGACGCTCGACCCCAACAATTCCGAGGACATCCTGCAGCGGCTGGCCTATTCCGGCGGCCTGCCGATCGTCGACTACACGATCACGGCCGCCGATGCCGCAGGCCCGTACGTCGCGGCCATTCCCGACGATTACGGCCAGAAGGCGCAGATGCCGGCCATGTCCTATACCTCGACCAGCGAGAAGCTCGCCGAGCAGTTCCACATGGACGAGAGCTACCTGAAGGCGCTGAACCCGGGCAAGGATTTCTCCATTCCGGGCACGATCATCAAGGTCGTCAATCCCGGCCAGCCGAAGAAGGGCAATGTCGCGCGCATCGTCGCCGACAAGAGCAAGAAGCAGATCTTCGCCTATGGCGAGGACGGCGGATTGATCGCCGCCTACCCCGCGACGATCGGCTCGACCGACACCCCCTCGCCAACCGGCACCCACGCCGTGCAGCGGATCGCGCTGGACCCCGGCTACACCTACAATCCGAAGGTGAACTTCAAGCAGGGCGACAACGACCAGATCCTGCAGATCCCGCCGGGGCCGAACGGGCCCGTGGGCACGGTCTGGATTGCGCTTTCCAAGCCGAGCTACGGCATCCACGGCACGCCGGAACCGTCGAAGATCGGCAAGACCAACAGCCACGGCTGCATCCGGCTGACCAACTGGGACGCGACGGAACTGGCCAAGGTGGTCAAGCCCGGCGTCACCGTCGAGTTCGTGGAATAGAAAAAGGCGCCAGCGGGCGCCTTTTCCTTTGGGAAGAGGTCTTACGATCAGTTCAGGCTGCCAAGCGTCCTGAGGCGACCGGCCGCGATTTTCCCGAGGGGACGACCCTGGCCGGCATCAGGCGGACGACTTCCTGGGCGAAGGCGGACGCATTTTCCCGCGCCTTCTCGAGGTTGCTGACCCTGGCGACATCGAGCGTGCGTAGCGTACCGCCCGTCTCGAAGAGTTCCTTGAAGGCGTTGCGCTCGCCGATCGGGGTATTCAGGACATTGACCCCGCGGGCGGCGAGAAGCCCCTTGATCGCAAGCAGCGCCTTGGTGGTGACCATCGAGCTGACCCGGGTCAGCACCACCGAATGGGCAATCGAAAGGTTTGCCTTCTGCTTCATCAGGGCAAGGAGATCGAGGATCTGCGCCGCGCCCTTGGCGTCCATGGCCGAGCCCTGGACGGGGATCATCACGTGATCGGAAAGACCGATTGCCGTTGTTACCAGTGCGTCCCTTGCACCGGCCAGATCGATGACGAAGAAATCCACCTGCCCCGCCATTTCCCGCAGGTGACACTGCAGCGAGGCGACGGACACTTCCGAGATGACCTCCACGTTGGGGACGGGACCGGAGATTTCGGCCCACTGGGTGATCCACTGCTGCGGATCGCAATCGATGATCGCCACGCGATGACCCTGATGAGCGAGTTCGGTCGCGAGCAGAAGTGCAGCGGTGGTCTTTC
>JAEZHO010000124.1 GCA_023416545.1 Pseudomonadota bacterium | reverse complement strand
CGGCATCAAGCCCGTCCAAGATCGCCCGCCGTGGCTTGATGTTGGTGCTCTCCTCGCCATCCGGCGCCGGCAAGTCGACGATCGCCCGTAACCTCCTGGACGACGACCACACGCTGGAAATCTCCGTGAGCGTGACGACACGGGCCAAGCGCCCGAGCGAGTTCGCCGGCAAGCACTACCATTTCATCTCGGTCCCGCAGTTCGAGCGGATGCGCGATGCCGGCGACCTCCTGGAATGGGCGGAGGTCCACGGCAACTACTACGGCACGCCGCGCGAACCCGTCGAGCAGGCGATGGCCGAAGGCCGCGACATGCTCTTCGACATCGACTGGCAGGGTGCGCTGCAGCTGCAGGAGAAGATGAAGGCCGACGTCGTGTCGATCTTCGTCCTGCCGCCGTCGATGACCGAGCTGCAGTCACGTCTCCACAGGCGCGCGGAGGATACCGAGGAGGTCATCCGCACGCGCCTCCTGAACTCGCGCGCCGAGATCGAGCACTGGCGCGAGTACGACTACGTCATCGTCAACGACGATCTCGACGAAGCTTTCGGCTATGTCAGCTGCATCGTGAAGGCCGAGCGCATCCGCCGCGACCGGCGGCATGGCCTCTTCGACTTCGTACAGGGGCTGCTGACCGAGGAGCCGAACCCCTGACGGATAGGGGCAAGCCCGATCACGGAAGCACGAGAAGCGTCTGCAGCCCGTGGACGGCATGCAGATATTCGACGCCCTCGATCAGCGGATAGAGCACGAGGAAGGGCAGGCAGTCGCGCAGCGTTTTCATGAGCGCCCTGACCGAGAAGGTGACCTCGTCGGACGTCGCGTATAGCGAGGGCCGGGGCAGGATCAGCGGTGTGCGGGCCGCGTATTCGCCATAGCTTTCGGTGAACTTCGCGCTGAGGAATTCCGCCTCGCGGAGCGCCGTGTACTGGAAGACGATGACCGCCGAGACCAGCAGGACGGCGGCAAGCAGAACCGAGCCGTAAACCAGCCCTATTCCGACGAGCCCGGTGATCGAGAAGAAATAGAGCGGGTTGCGCGTCATCGAGTACGGGCCGAGGGTCACCAGTTCCTCGTTCTTTTTGGACCCGATGTAGAGAATGCTCCACAGCCGGCCCATCACCGCCGTGACCAGGAGCGCGAGCCCGGCCGTCTCCATGACTTCGTGAAGCATGCTCTCCTCGGAGAGCATCGGCTTGCTGATCAGGATGACCGCGGCGAGGCAGATCGAGATGATCCAGAGCGCCGCAAGTCTTGTCTTCTGGTTGAACGGAGTGGGATGCGAGATGGTGTGCATGGGGTCATCCTGCCGAGTTGATCCCCATACTTGTCGAATTCACTGTGGCGAATTCGTGTCGCCTACAAAGCGTTGGCGAGCGCCACGAATTCCGCCACCGACAGGGTTTCCGCCCGGCGGACGGGATCGATCCCCGCCTTCGCCAGAAGCGTCTCTCCGCCGAGCGACTTCAGGCTCTGCCGGAGCATCTTGCGCCGCTGGCCGAAGGCTGCCTGCGTCACCACTTCAAGCTTCCGGACCTCGCAGGGAAGGGGCTCCGGCCGAGGCACGAGATGCACGACGCTCGAGGTGACCTTCGGCGGCGGCGTAAAGGCCTGGGGCGGCACGTCGAAGACCATCCGCGCCTCGGTGCGCCAGCCGGCGAGCACGCCGAGCCGTCCGTAATGGTCGTCGTCTTCATGCGCGACGATCCGCAGCCCGACTTCCTTCTGGAACATCAGGGTCAGCGATTCCCAGAACGGCGGCCATGATTTGGGAAGCAGCCAGTTGATGAGGAGCTGCGTGCCGACATTGTAGGGGAGATTGGCGATGATCTTCACCGGCCCTTCGGCCGCGAGCGCTTCGAAATCGACCTTCAGGGCATCGCCCTCGATGACCTCGAGGCGACCCGGATAGTGATCGGCAATCTCGGCAAGGGCGGGCAGGCAGCGGGAATCGCGTTCGATCGCGATAAGCTTCTTCGCCCCGAGCGAAAGAATGGCGCGGGTAAGGCCACCCGGACCGGGCCCGACCTCGATGACGGTGGCATTCTCCAGCGGCCCGGCGCTGCGTGCGATCTTCTGCGTCAGGTTCAGGTCGAGCAGGAAGTTCTGGCCAAGTGCCTTCCGCGCGTCGAGCCCATGCCGCTGGATGACATCCCGCAGCGGCGGCAGACCGTCCAGTGTCGCCATTATCGCTTGGCCTCTGCGGACTTTTCGGCAAGTTCCGCGGCAAGCCGGAGCGCCTCCACGAGGCTGCTCTCGCGCGCGACGCCCTGTCCGGCGATGCCGAAGGCCGTGCCGTGGTCCGGCGAGGTGCGGATGAACGGCAGGCCGAGCGTCACGTTCACCGAAGTGTCGAACCCGAGCGCCTTGGCCGGGATGAGTGCCTGGTCGTGATACATGCAGATGGCGACGTCGTAGCGGCTGCGCGCCTCGTCGTGAAACATCGTGTCCGCGGGCAGGGGGCCGAACGCATTGATGCCTTCGTCGCGCAGGCGCCGGATCGCCGGATGGATGACGTCCGCATCCTCCCGGCCGATTGCGCCGTCCTCGCCCGCATGCGGGTTCAGGCCCGCGATCGCCAGCCGCGGCTGGCTGATCCCGAACCGGGTCCGGAGATCGCGATCGGCTGTCCGGCAGGTTTCGAGGATCAGCGTCTCCGTCAGTGCGGCCGGCACATCCTTGATGGGAATGTGGATGGTGACGGGGATGGCCCGGAGTTTCGGCCCGGCAAGCATCATCACCGGCGTCACCTTCTCTCCGGTCGTCCGGTAGGCAAGTTCGGCGAGAAATTCGGTATGGCCCGGAAAGCCGAAGCCCGAGGAATAGAGCACCGATTTGGCGATCGGATTGGTGACGACTGCGGCCACCGTCCCCTCGAAGGCGAAGGCGACCGCCTGTTCGATCGCCGCGACGGTCCCTGCCGCGGTGGCGACATGCGGCTCGCCCGGAGCGACGAGCGCACCGGCCGCGAGCGGATAGACGGGGAGTTTCTCGCCAAAGGATCCGGCTGCGCCGGCCGCGTCGGTCTCTACGATGGGGACATCCAGTCCGAGGAGCCGGGCGCGTGCGGCGAGGACCTCCGGGTCCCCGACATAGAGAAACGGCGCAAGTCCGTATTCCCGACGCTTCAGCCAGGCGGCAAGCGTGATATCCGGGCCTATGCCGGCAGGATCGCCCTGGGTCAGGGCGAGCGGACGATCAAGCGGCATGCTGTCCCTCAAATGTCAGCGCAGGTCTATCTGCGCCTTGCTGCGCAGGTCCGCGAGGTATTTTTCCTCGTTTGGGTTTTCGCCGTTCTTCTGTTTTCCGAGATCCTCGGCACGGAAGACGACTTCCGCTGCGAAGTCGTCGGAGACCTGCCGCTGGTTGCAGATCGCCAGGAACTCCACGCCACGCTGGGTGACGAGCGTCCCGGTCGTCGTGCCCGAGGTCTTCTCGATGAGCGGCTTCCACTCCTCCGGCAGTTCGGGGGCAAGCACGCGTCCGAGGTCGCGGACGGATACGTCGAGCATCGTCGCGGCGAACTGCTTGGACTGCTCGCAGCCGGGGAACTTGCCCCGCGCCGATTCAGCCTCGGCCTTCCGCTTGCCGAGAATGGCGTTGCGCTTGGAATCCGGTACCACGAAGATGACCTGCTGGAGGAAGTACTCGGTGGTGACCGGCTTCTCCTTGTTCTCCATCATCCGCGTCACGAGTTCCTGCGAGGACATGCGACCGCGGCTGCCGTAGCGGGCATTGACCAGGCGAGGCCAGCTCATCTGGACGGCGATGTATTCCTTGAAATGCTCGGCACCGACGCCGGCCTGCCCGAGGATCTTCGTCAGCTGCTCGGGGGAAAGCTTGTTGCTTGCGGCAAAGCGGGCGAAGGCCTTTTCGACATCGTCGGTGCTGACCGACATCTTTACGCGGGCGATCTCCTCCCGCTTCAGGGCTTCCTCGACCAGCTGGTCGCGGGCGGTCTTGGTGTCGCTCTTCTGGCGTTGAAGCCGCAGGAAGGCGGCGCGACGTGCTACGTCGCTGCTGGTGATCGGCGTCTTGTTGACGACGGCGACCACTTCGCTGGCTGCCTGTGCCTGGTGATGGGCGGGTTCGATCGCCACGGAGGCGGCAAGAACCGCCACGGCGACGAGAAGCCTGCGTGTTGCCCTGCGGGTTGCATTGCTTGCCAACATGATCTCGTCCTTCTGCGCGGTTGCTCAACCCGGCCGTGCCGCGCTCCCTTGTCTAGCGTATCCGGCACCGGTTGCACAATTCTTGCGGCGAAACAATGACGGACGAACCCTTACTCAAGCGATGCCGAGCCGATCTCGATGTCGCCGAGCGTGCGGAAGGTGATCCGTGCGCTGATCGACCAGTCGCTGGCATTGGTGCTGCTCGCGCCTTCGTCGGAATAGGCGAGCGTGAAGATCGTGCACTCGTCCGCATAGGAAATGCCGACATTGCGCCGGATGATTTCCTGGTCGTTGAGGTCGAGGACCGCCGCGCCGCCGACGGACCAGTTCTCGTTGATGCGGAAAACGCTCGACGACTGCAGGAGGTCGGTGTTCTCCGGCGACCCGTATTCCGGCTGCGCCTCGATCTGCGTGTAGACGAGCGAACTGCTCAGCCTCGGCGAGCTGTAGGATACGGACGCATCGGTCCGCTCCAGGTCGAAGGTCTTCTCGTCGAACCGCGTCGCGGCCTGCAGCGAGACGCCGAAGGGCAGGTCGATGCCGGCCATGCCGACATAGTCCGAACGGTCCGTCTCGAGGCCGGAGTTTGCGCCGACATGGACGAGGTCGTCGGTGGCGAACGAGTTCAGGCCGCCGAGCTGGAAGCTCTGGCCGAACAGGCCGCGCAGCCCCACGCCGTTGTCGAAGGAGCCCGTGTAGCGGATGCCGACATTGGCGCGCGTCCCGCCTTCGATGCGGTCATAGCCCGAGAACTTGTCGCGCTCGAAAAGCGTGGTCGCGTCGAAGACGAAGCTCTGCGCGTCCTCGTTGGGCAACCGGCCGGCCAGTTGCTCGTCCGGCCTGACGTAGATCTGCGCGATCGGCTCGATGATATGGCTGCTGTTGTCGGTGGTGATGAGGAACGGGTAGCGCGTCTCCAGCCCGGCCGTGACCATGTAGCGGCCATTGGCGCCGGAGTCCTCGAAATCGGGATAGCTGTAGGTGGTGCCTGCGAAGTCGAAGGACGGCGGGCTGGAACTGTGCCGTAGCGCGTCGCCCCGTGCGGCCAGAAGCGGTGTCACGAGAAGGCCGCCGGGCGTGGTGAAGGTGCGCTTCCATTCCGCTTCGGTCGAGAAGCGGGTGTAGTTGCCCTCGAGCCCCGGATAGCGGGCGGTCGTGCCCGCATAGTAGAAGTCGTCTTCCCGGCGCGACAGGTTGGTGA
>JAEZHO010000303.1 GCA_023416545.1 Pseudomonadota bacterium | reverse complement strand
TCGTCAAGGTGACGCCGTCCTCCAAGGTGGTCGGCGACATGGCGCTGATGATGGTGAGCCAGGACCTGACGGTCGCGGATGTCGAGAACCCGGAAAAGGACATCGCCTTCCCCGATTCGGTCGTTTCGATGCTCAAGGGCGATCTCGGGCAACCCCCGGGCGGCTGGCCGGAGAGCCTGCAGAAGAAGGCGCTCAAGGGCGAGCAGGCATATACGGAGCGACCCGGTGCGCTGCTGGCCGATGCCGATCTGGACGGGGAACGGGCAGATATAGAGGCCAGGCTCGAGCGTTCGCTCACGGATTTCGAGTTCGCCTCCTACCTCATGTATCCCAAGGTGTTCACGGAGTTTGCCCAGGCGCTCGAAACCTACGGCCCCGTCTCCGTCCTGCCCACGCATGCCTATTTCTACGGTCTCGCGGACGGCGAGGAACTGTTCGCGGAAATCGAAAGGGGCAAGACGCTGGTGATCGTAAACCAGGCGACCAGCGGTACGGACGAGAAGGGGATGGTCACCGTCTTCTTCGAACTGAATGGCCAGCCCCGCCGCATCAAGGTGCCGGACCGGATGCACGGTGCCTCCGGATCGGCGACCCGGCGGAAAGCGGATGCGGCCGATCCCAATCAGCTGGGTGCGCCGATGCCGGGCGTCATCTCCACGGTGGCGATCTCGGCGGGGCAGTCGGTGAAGGCCGGCGACGTGCTGCTGTCGATCGAGGCGATGAAGATGGAAACGGCGCTTCACGCGGAGCGGGACGGCGTCGTGGCGGAGCTCCTGGTCAAGGCTGGGGACCAGATCGACGCCAAGGACCTTCTCATCGTCTATGGTGGGTAGGCGTCTCACGGGCATCGTTTCTCCAAAACAAAATGTGTGACGCCGCAGGCAAGGTCGCGGCTTGCTATTTCAATCGATTGAAATACATCTCGCGTAACAACGGGGTTGAATGAATGGATATGGACCAAGGCAAGGCGGCGGGGACGCGGCGGGTATACATCACGCGGGAACGTGCAGGCGTCGCGCTTCTTTTCCTGATGAACGGCTTCCTGGTCGGGGCCTGGGCGCCAAAGATACCGGAGTTCGCCAGCCGGCTCGGACTGTCGGAAGGCGCACTGGGGATGATGATCCTCGTCTTCGGCCTCGGCTCGCTGGTCATGATGCCGATCGCCGGCGCCCAGATTGCACGCTACGGGTCCAGCACCGTGTCCCGCGTTACGGCACTGCTCGTCGTGCCGACGCTTCTGTTTCTCACCTGGGTGGGGCAGATCTGGTCGGGTGCCATCGCCATATTCATTTTCGGCGGGCTTATCGGCGCCATGGACGTCGCCATGAACGCCAATGCCGTCGCCGTCGAAAAGCATATGCGGCGCGCGATCATGTCCTCCTGCCACGCCTTCTGGAGCCTTGGCGGGCTTCTCGGTGCGGCGAGCGGCGGTTTCCTGATCGAGCGAATGGGCGTCTCCGGCCATGCGATCCTCGTCACCATCGCGGCCGCCCTGATGCTTGCCGTCGCATGCCCCTTGGTGCTTCGCGATACTCCTCATCCGGAAGAGGTCCATGAACGGTTGCGGCTGCCGCGCAATGCGCTGCCGTGGCTTCTCGGACTGATGGCCCTGTTCTGCATGATCCCCGAGGGAGCGATCATCGACTGGAGCGCACTCTACCTTCGCCAGGAACTCGGTTCGTCGGTCACCGCATCCGGATTCGCGTTTGCGGCCTTCTCGCTGACAATGGCAATCATGCGCTTTGCGGGTGACCTCGTCCGCGACCGTTTCGGGGCCGTGAGAACGCTTCGCGTCTGCGCCGTCATATCCGTTACGGGCCTGCTGGTCGCCGGGATGGCCCCGGACGAAAGCGTGGCGATCCTCGGCTTCGCGCTTGCCGGCATCGGCATCTCGAACCTCGTGCCGATCGTTTTCTCGGCGGCCGGAAACCTGCCCGGCCTGCGGCCGGGCGTCGGGCTCTCGGTCGTCACGACCATGGGCTATTCGGGCATCCTTCTTGCACCGTCCGCAATCGGCTTCATTGCCGAATACAGCGGACTGGCCGTGATCTTCGCGGCACTTTCGGTCCTGCACCTCGTGGTGCTAGTGCTGTCGCCGCTTGCGCGGCATGCCGACGGGGTGCGCCACGACTGAAATCGCGCGGCCTACCTCGGCAGAGGTCTGCGCGAGGTTGACATTGGCCGGGGCATCCTCCACCTGAATGGCAGGTTTTCAGACGCGAGAGCTCCATGTCCACACCGCTTGATTATGATCCGAAGCCACGCCGTGCGACCGTGGCCGTCGATGTGGGCGGTGTGATCGTGGGCGGCGGCGCACCGGTCGTCGTCCAGTCCATGACCAATACCGATACGGCCGACATCGACGCGACCGTGGCGCAGGTCGCGGCTCTTCACAGGGCGGGATCGGAAATCGTCCGCATCACCGTCGATCGCGACGAAAGCGCCGCTGCGGTGCCGAAGATCCGCGAACGTCTCCTGCGCCTCGGCCTGGACGTGCCGCTGGTGGGGGATTTCCACTATATCGGCCACAAGCTCCTCGCGGATCATCCCGCCTGCGCTGAGGCGCTTGCCAAGTATCGCATCAATCCGGGCAATGTCGGCTTCAAGGACAAGAAGGACAAGCAGTTCGGCGACATCATCGAGATGGCGATCCGCCACGACAAGCCGGTTCGCATCGGCGTCAACTGGGGTTCGCTCGACCAGGACCTACTGACGACGCTGATGGACCGCAACGCGGCCGAAGGTTCGTCGCTCTCAGCGCGACAGGTCATGCACGAGGCGATCGTCCAGTCTGCGCTCATCTCGGCGGAACTCGCGGAAAGCATCGGCCTGCCGCGCAACCGCATCATCCTGTCGGCGAAGGTCAGCCAGGTGCAGGATCTGATCGCCGTCTATTCCATGCTGGCGGAGCGCTCGAAGCATGCGCTCCATCTTGGCCTTACCGAGGCAGGCATGGGGTCCAAGGGCATCGTCGCCTCATCGGCGGCCATGGGATATGTGCTGCAGCACGGGATCGGCGACACGATCCGTGTATCGCTGACGCCGGAGCCGAACGGCGACCGGACCCGCGAGGTGCAGGTTGCCC
>JAEZHO010000089.1 GCA_023416545.1 Pseudomonadota bacterium | reverse complement strand
CCGACAGCGGACAGCTTCGCACAAGATGCAGGCGTCAAAGTCGAGCCTCGATCGGACGCCCAGAACATGGATGCGTCACCCGGGAATGAAGATCCGGGTTCTGCAGTCGTGGCGCTCCCGGCGCCCGCAGCGAGCGGCATCGAGATTGATCCCGAAATTCAGACCTTTGTCGAATCCGGTCGCTCCAAGCTGAACGAGATCGACGATCTTCTGAAACAGGAAGGCGTAGTTCAATGATGCTGGATGGTCTATCCAAGGCAGCGACGTCCGAGCCTGCGGTCAGGGGTTCGGCGCGATCGGGCCATTCCGAAGATGGCGACGCCGGGTTCTCCGGCGCCTTGACACGATTGAGCGGACGCGGCGCCGATGAGGGAAAGCCGCAGGCCGGCGCCGAAGCCGATGCTCATGGCGAAGGGAGCCGGGAGAAGGACGTCACGGCTGGCGAGGGGAATTCGCCTGCGCCTGTCGTGAGCCGTATCAGCAAGTTTGCTCTCGTAACCCGGCATGGGCTCGCCGAGACGGCTTCCTCCCGGATATCTGTCTCCCAGGCGGGACTGAACACAAAGCAGGTCGATCCCGCTGGCGTTGTCGATCCGAAGCGCGGACTGATTGCGGTCGTGGCGACCAAGGACGCGAGCGAAGAGCCAGCGCGACCGTCTGACGAAAGCGCGGTTTCCTCCGAAGCGAACGCGCTTCCCGAGACCGGTGAGGTTCAGGGAGCGTCGGAACTCCTGAGCATGCTTGCCGGACCCGCACAGGCCTTGGCTGCTTCCGGCCGAAACGCGACTGCCGGGGAAGGGCGCACATCGGAGCGAGACGGGGGAGCGCGCGCCGGATCGGCTGCCACCGCCTTGCTTCGGGGAACGGCCGCAGACGGCGAGACCCTGGAAATGCCGACCACCGAACTGGGCGATGCCCCCGAGCCCGCACGCGGATTTCGTTTTTCTGACGGCAAGGGCGGGGATGTCGCTGCTGAACTGACGCGCGCTGCGAACCCGCGCGAAAACGTCGGCGAGAAGCGCGGCAACGCCGCCGCAATCGAAAACGTCTCGATCGTCGAATCCCGGCGCTTCCTGGGGCTTGCGCCTACCTCCAACAGCACTTCGCTGCTGGCCGGCATCACCGGTGACCCGGGATGGTCCTCGGCCATGCGGTCGGGTGAAGTGGGCTCCGACACACTCGCCGGCCGGGCGACAGGCTCCGCCGTGCAGATGCTGAAACTGCAGATGACGCCCCATGACCTCGGTACGGTGACCGCAACCCTGCGGCTGATCGGCGAGGAGTTGCACGTTCATCTTACCGTGGAAACACGGGCGGCATACCGGCAGCTGAGCGAGGATAGCAAGGGCATGCTCGACGCGTTGAAGTCGCATGGCTTCTCCGTCGACCAGGTGACCATCAACATTTCCTCCACGTCCGAAACCGACCAGCAGAAGGGACAGCAGAATGCCGCGACCGGTCAGCAGATGGCGGGGAACGGGGAGAAGAACGGCAATGCACAGAACCGGGAGCAGCAGCAACCGGGGTTCGATACCGCGATGGACGGAAGGGCAGACGGGAATGAACTGGGCGCGGACAAGATTGTTTCTTCTGATCCTGTCGGGGCTCGCAACGGCCAGCTTTACCTCTGACGCAATGGCCTCTGCAGGGGCCTGCGAGCGCGAGATCCAGGCGGCCGCTGCCAAATACGGGGTGCCCGAGGGCATCCTCTATTCGGTCGGCCTCACCGAGACCGGGCGCAAGGGAAGCCTCTATGCCTACGCCATGAATGTCGAGGGAAAGGCCTATTACCCCGCCTCGACACAGGAGGCGCTTGGCGTTTTCGAGGCCGCGCGGCGTGAGGGGCGCAAGCTCATCGACATCGGATGCATGCAGATCAACCACCATTTCCACGGCGAGAACTTCTCGTCCGCGGAAGAGATGTTCGAGCCCAGGCGCAACGTGGAGTATGCCGCGAAGTTCCTGCGCAACCTCCACAACCGTCACGAGACATGGACCATGGCGGTGGCGCGATACCATGCGGGGCCCAATAACGATCCCGCCCAGAAGAAATATGTTTGCCGCGTGATCGGTAATCTGGTCGCCACGGGCTACGGAAAGTGGACGTCCAACGCCTCGGCCTTCTGCGCGAATTGACAACCTGAGCGTGTATTTGCCTGCGCGGAGACCGCAAATCCGTGCTTCGAAACTTTGAGGCAAAATTGGGCGACGCAAGTGCCAGAAGCAAGAACGGTTAATTTATCACAGAAAAAATTGTGCCCCTCTCGCCGAGGGGCACTATATCTAGTGCAAATCAGGAGCCACTGGTTAATCAACTATTAATTTGTTTGGTTAACTTCCTGCAGCTTGTGCCCGATTCGCCCGATTCGTACCCATAGCCTCATCGAAACACCACAACTGATTCGGAGGCGGACGAATGATCGTAGTGGTTGACGAGCGCGAGCTCGTGAAAAATGGCTATACTTCTCTTTTTGGCCGGGAGGGCATTCCCTCGACCGGCTTCGACCCGGCAGAGTTCACCGAGTGGGTGAACACGGCAGCCGACGGGGATCTGCATGCCGTCGAGGCGTTCCTGATCGGTCAGGGCGACTGTATGCTGGAGCTGCCGCGGACGATCCGAGACCGCTCCCAGGCTCCGGTCATCGCGGTCAGCGACCAGCCGTCGCTCGATGCGACGCTCGCTCTCTTCGACAGCGGCGTGGACGATGTCGTGCGCAAGCCTGTCCATCCGCGCGAAATTTTGGCGCGCGCCGCAGCGATCAGGCGTCGCCTGAAGGCGATCGCCAATCATACCGACGTCGGCCAGATCCGTGTGTTCTCCGACGGGCGTGATCCGGAAATCGCAGGCGAACTCTTCCCGCTGCCGCGCCGCGAACGGCGCATCCTGGAATACCTGGTCGCCAACCGCGGCCGGCGGGTTTCCAAGACCCAGATTTTCAACGCGATCTACGGCATCTTCGACGAGGAAGTCGAGGAGAACGTGGTGGAAAGCCATATCAGCAAGCTTCGCAAGAAACTGCGCAAGCGGCTCGGCACCGATCCGATCGATTCCAAGCGGTTCCTCGGCTACTGCATCGACTGGAACTGACCAAACAAGATTTCGCTTCGTCCGACGAAGCGGAATCCAGACAGCCTCACGCAAGGCCCGCCCCCTACTCTCCCGATAGTACAGCTGCAACGAGGATTGGATATGAGCCTCTACGGAACCATGAGAACCGGTGTCTCCGGCATGAACGCCCAGGCCAATCGGCTGAGTACCGTAGGCGATAACATCGCCAATGCCTCGACCGCAGGTTACAAGAAGGCGTCGGCCCAGTTCTCGTCGCTGATCCTCCCTTCCAGCGAGGGTGCGTACAATTCCGGCGGCGTCACCACGAACGTTCGCTATTCCATCTCCTCCCAGGGCACGTTCACCTACACGACCTCGTCCACGGACCTCGCGATCAACGGTCGCGGCTTCTTCATCGTCCAGGGTTCCGACGGCATCGAGTACCTGACCCGGGCAGGCAACTTCACCGGCATGTCGGACGGCACGCTGCAGAACGCGGCCGGCTTCACGCTGATGGGCTACCAGTACTCCTCGACCGAGGATCCGACGATCGTCGTCAACGGCTTCGACGGCCTGACGGAGATCAACCTGTCCTCCGGATCGCTCAATGCGACCGCCTCCCGGACCGGTATCCTCGACGTGAACCTGCCCTCCAAGGAAGCCGTCGGCTACGAGAAGACGACTTCGCTCGTTGCCTATGACAGCCAGGGCAACACCCGTCTCCTGGATTTCAAGTACACGAAGATGGCCGACAACACCTGGACGGTGGACGTGACCTACGAGGGCGTTTCCGTCCTTCGCACGGCCGTCGATCCTGCGACGGCGGCCACCGCAAACGTGTCGCTGACGGGCAATCTGAACGCGTCCTCGGCCACGGGCACCGAGTTCCAGACGAGCGGCGTGGTTTACGACGCAGCCGGGAACGCCCGCACCCTGAGATACGAATACACCAAGACCGCGACCGGCTGGGATCTCGAAGTCTTTGACGGCATGTCGAGCTCCACGGCGATCGCGTCGCAGTCGCTCGAATTCGATCCGGTCACCGGCGCCCTCGTCGTCGGCGGTCCTTCGGTGACGACCGGCGGCAGCCTTCCCGGCATCGACCTCGATCTCTCGGCGCTGACCGGCCAGAATACGACGACTGCGGTTGCCTCCGAGGCGATTGACGGCGAGGGCGGCTTGCCCACCATCGAATTCGATTCCAACGGCCAGATCGTCGGCCCCACCTCGCTCACAACCCAGGCGATGACGCTCGGAGGAGCTGTCTTCAACGGCCTGACGATCGATATCGGGGGCTCGACCCAGCTGTCTTCCGAGTTCAAGGTCGGTAACGGCAAGATCGATGGCAACGCCGCAAGCGACGTCGTGGGTCACGAGATCAGCGAGGAAGGCGTCGTCTTCCTGAAGTACTCGAACGGGAAGCTCGAGCCGAAGTACCGGATCGCCATGGCCGACGTGCAGAGCCCCGATCAGCTGAAGCCGCTGGCCGGCAATGTCTACTCGCAGAGCAACGACTCCGGCGTCATCGTCATGGGTTACGCGGCGAACGGAAGCTACGGGAAGATCCTTTCGGGTGCCCTGGAAGATTCCAACGTTGATATTGCCGAAGAGCTGACCTCGATGATCGAGTCGCAGCGTAACTACACCGCCAACTCCAAGGTCTTTCAGACCGGTTCCGAACTGATGGAAGTTCTCGTCAATCTGAAGAGATAACGAGGCTAGTTCACAGAGGCAGCCCACATGTCACTTTCGTCCGCACTTTCCACGGCGCAATCCGTCTTCAACAACACCGGCATTCAGTCCGGCGTCGCGTCGAAGAACATTGCAAACGCGCAGAACGCCAACTACGTCCGGCGGTCCGCGGTGCTGACGACTGGAGGCAACGGCTCCCTCGTTGTCGCCATAGAGCGCTCGCAGAACCAGGCGCTCTATCGGCAGACGGTCGAAAGCTCTTCTCTCTTCAGCGGCCAGCAGATCCTGCTTTCGGGCCTCGAAGAAGTGAAGTCCCTGATGGGCGGCAACAATTATGAGGCCTCGCCGTCGGTCATCATCTCCAACCTGCGCAACAACCTGCAGACCTGGGCAAGCAAGCCCGGCGAGACGACCGTCGGCGCAACGGTCATCGCCACGGCCGTCGACCTCGCCAATTCCCTGAACAATGCTTCTGGCCAGTTGCAGGCCATCCGCAAGCGTGCTGACGACGACATCAGGCAGAGTGTCGACGAACTCAACAAGTTGCTGACGCAGTTCGAGAGCGCCAACAATCGCGTGAAGCAGGAGACGGCGGTCGGCATCAATCCGAACGACGCGCTCGACGAGCGCGAGACGCTCCTGAAGCAGATCTCGGAGATCGTCGGCGTCACGACGCTGTCGCGCGAGAACAACGACCAGGTGCTCTACACGACCGAAGGGACGGTCCTGTTCGAGACGGTACCGCGTCCCGTGACCTTCTCTCCGACCGTCGCCTACGGCGCGACCACGGTCGGCAACGGAATCTATATCGACGGCGTGGCGGTCAAGGCCGGTGTCGGCGCAGAGACCAATGCCAAGGGCTCGCTCCAGGCACTGCTCCAGCTGCGCGATGACGTGGTTCCGGTTTATCAGAGCCAGCTGGACGAGGTCGCTCGCGGGCTGATCGTTGCATTTGCCGAGACCGATCCGGATCCGGCCACCGCACCGGCGCTGCCGACATTGCCGGGCCTCTTCACCTGGGACGTGGGCACGATGCCCGCAGACAACACGGTCGAGCCGGGGCTTGCGTCGCGCATCAAGGTCAATCCCGCGGTCATCCCACCGTCCGGCAATCCCATGCTGATCCGTGACGGCGGCATCAACGGCCCGGATTACGTGGTCAATACCAACGGCTCCAACGGCTTCTCCGATCTCCTGAACAAGTTCGACGACGCATTCGAGATCAAGATCGACTTCGCCAACAGCACCCAGGTGGGTGGCAAGCTCGACCTGCAGGCCTTCGCGGCGGATTCGATCGGCTGGCTGGAAATGCTTCGCAGCACGGCGACTTCGGCGACGGAGAACAAGCTGGCCATGCTCAGCCGCGCAACGGACGCCTATTCCAGCGAGACCGGCGTGAGCCTCGACGAGGAACTGTCCCTGCTCCTCGACATCGAGCAGTCCTACAAGGCCGCCGCGAAGCTGCTGTCGACCGTTGATGCGATGATGCAGGCCTTGCTGGAGGCGGCGCGCTGACATGAAGACCTCGTTCATCTCCTCGCTCAGCATCCAGACCACGATGCGCTATGCGGTCGCGAAGGCGCAGCAGGACATGGTCGCCGCCCAGCAGGAAGTCACCACCGGCCGGCACGCCGATGTCGGCGTCGCTCTCGGTGCCAACACCTCGCGAAGCCTCGATCTCACGCGCGACGTGCTGCGCATCAAGTCGATGCTCGCCACCAATTCCCTTGCCACCCAGCGGCTCGAGTCGTCGGAAGAAGCACTGTCGAAGATGTCCGATCTCGGACAGAAGATCCTCGACTCGCTGATCGGCATCGGCGGCAGCAGCGATGCGACCAACCTCAATGTCGCACGCGCCTCAATCCAGTCCGCGCTGGACACGTTCTCGAGCTTCGCCAACACCTCGGTCAACGGCGAGTACCTGTTCGCGGGCATCAATTCGGACGTAAAGCCGTTCGAGGACGTCGCGAGCCCGGACTCCCCGGTACAGCAGGCCTTCGATGCCGAGCTGACGAAGTTCCTGGCCGACAATGCGATCGCCTCCAAGAGCGACATGTCCCCGCAGAACATGACGGATTTCCTGGATCTGATCGAAGCGAAGTTCGATGGAAGCTCGCCGCTGACGGACCCGCCGCACGACATTGCGACCGTCGGGACCGACTTCTGGACGGCGTTCGTATCGAACGCCTCCGAAGAGAACATGAAGAGCCGCATCACGCAGAGCGAGATCGTCGAGACCTCCACCAACTCGAACACCGAGGGCATGCGGAAGTTCGTGCTGACCTCGCTGGTCGCCATGGAGTTTCTCTCGAGCGAAATTCCGGATGCGACGCGTGCAGAGGTATCGGGCCGCGCCCAGGCCTACATCGGCCAGGCGATGTCCAGCCTCACGAGCGAGCGTGCGCGTCTCGGCCTTTCCGCGGAGCGGGTCAAGAAGGCCGACGAGACGCTGGAGGCCCAGAAGAAGATCATCGACACACACATCAACGATCTGGAATCGGTCGACGCCTACGAGGCATCGACGCGTGTGAAAGGTCTCGAGGCGCTGGTGGAGACAGCCTACACGCTGACCGCCCGCCTGCAACAGCTAAGTCTAGTTAACTTCCTCAAATGATTGAGGAAATGCATGGAAATGAAGGATACATGAATGTACCAGTTTTCATATGCCGAGATCATGGAGGATGGCGTCGCAGACGCCAAGGACCGTGAACGGCAGGCGCTGGAACGATCGATAGAGCTTTTGGTCGCCGCGCGCGATGCAGGAGCATATTCCCGCCACACGATCGAGGCGGTCTACTACACACGGCGGGTCTGGATACGTCTGATCGAGGACCTGAAGCAGCCGGAAAACGAACTGGGTTCGGAATTGCGGGCCAATCTGATTTCGATAGCAATCTGGATTTTGAAGGAATGCGAGCGGATCAGGAAGCGCGAGTCGACGAACTATCAGGGCATCATCGACGTGACCACCATCATCAAGGATGGACTTAAATGAAAAGTACGCTGCGCATCTCGCTGAAATCGGGCGAACGCATCTTCATCAACGGCGCCGTCCTGCGTGTTGATCGGAAGGTCGCATTGGAATTCCTCAACGACGTGACGTTCCTGCTCGAAAACCACGTCCTCCAGCCGGAGGATGCTACCACCCCGCTGCGGCAACTCTATTTCATCGCCCAGATGATCCTGATCAACCCCGAGGGCAAGGACCAGTCCATGGCCCTGTTCCGGAAGTCGGTGAGCATGCTGCTGAATTGCTTCCAGAACGAGGAAGTGCTGGCGGAGCTCAAGCGGATCGACAGCATGGTCGCCTCCGGGCGGGCCTTCGACGCCCTGAAGGCCATCCGCGGTCTCTACCCGATCGAGGACCGGATCCTCAACAGCCAGGAAATGACCCCGGCAACGGTCGAGCAGATCCGCAAGGAGATCGCTCCATGGCGGTAGATCCGGTAACAACGGCCGCGTCCAATCCGTGGGCGAATGCGGCCGCGACGACGAGGGACGCCGAGAAGGCGGGGCTGAACTACGACAGCTTCCTGCAGTTGCTCATCGCCCAGATGAAGAACCAGGATCCGACCGACCCGATGGATGCGAGCGAGCAGATGTCGCAGCTCGCCTCGTTCTCCCAGGTCGAGCAGACCATCCAGACGAACGCCCATCTCCGCAGCATGCTGCAGGCGGAAGCCCTGACCCGGGCCGGCGATCTTGTGGGCAAATACGTCCAGAGCGCCGACGACAAGGTCATGGGCAAGGTCAAGGAAGTCGAGGTCTACTCCGATGGCGTCATCGTCCTGACCGAGAACAATGAAAAGGTTCTCCTGCAGGCGGGCGTCGTGATTTCCGACAATCCGATCGTCAAGGCTCCGGCGGAAGGTTCCACTGGCGGCTCGACCGACGGCACCGGCGAAGATACAACAAGCTGAAGACGAGAGGCCCGGATGATTCGGGCCGGAGCTGGCGACATGAACGAAGCCGATGCCCTGGATATAATGCAGGCGGCGATCTGGACCATCCTTGTGGCGTCCGGTCCCGCCGTCCTGACGGCGATGGTAGTCGGCGTCGGGATTGCGATCCTGCAGGCCCTTACCCAGGTGCAGGAAATGACACTCACCTTCGTGCCGAAGATCGTCGCCATCATGGTGATGATCGGCATTTCGGCCCCCTTCATCGGGGCGCAGATCAACCTATTTGCAAACCTCGTGTTCTCGCGGGTGCAATCGGGTTTCTGACGCTGCGGCGATGACACCCTCGCGCAAGCTTCACCGTCTACCAAGGCCGTGAACTGGCAGTATAGCTGCCGCCATCTCATGAAGAGACGGATGCATCATGGCGCAACCACCTGCACTATCCATTCCCAAGGTAGCTCCTCAAGGACGCGATATCGGCTTTGCGCTGGGCATCATCGCGATCCTGTGCATCCTTTTCCTGCCCATACCGACCTTCGTGATCGACATGGGGCTGGCGTTCTCGATCGCCTTTTCCGTGCTCATCCTGATGGTGGCGCTCTGGGTCCAGCGACC
>JAEZHO010000065.1 GCA_023416545.1 Pseudomonadota bacterium | reverse complement strand
TATTCGCCGCTCGCGTCCGCCATTTCCGGCTGGCCTTCGTCGGCGCCTGCTTCCGAAGCTCCGCCTTCCTCGCCGCGGCGGGGACGCCGCGGACGGTTGCCGGCGGTGCGGCGGCGAGGCTGGCGTTCGCGTTGCGCGCTCTGCTCTTCCGATTCCGCCGCCACTTCGGCGGGGATGCCTTCGATCACCGGCTGCGGACCGGAGCCGTCGATCGCGGGCGCTGCCTCGGCAGCCGGAAGCGGATCACGCTCGCGGCGGTTCTGGCGCGGCGGCTGCTGGTTGTCGCGGCGCTGCGGCTGGGCATCCGAGGACTGCGGCTGGCGGATCGAACCGTCGTCGTCGCCGTCCTGCATCTCCATGTCGTCGCCGTCCTGGCCGTCGCGATCCTGGAACTCGCCGCGTTCGTCGCGCTGGAAACGTTCCTGCATCTGCGCCTGGGCGGTAGCAATGATACGGTTGTAGTGTTCCGCATGCTGCAGGTAGTTTTCCGCCATCACCCGGTCGCCCGAGCTCTGCGCATCCCGCGCAAGCGCCGAATACTTCTCGGCGATGTGCTGGGCCGTACCGCGGATTTTCACATCTGGGCCGGAGCTGTCATAGGTGCGGGTAAGAGGATTGCCGCCCTTGCGATTGAAGTTGCCGCCGCCGCCACCACTGTTGTTGCTGCCGCCACGCCCTCGACCGCGCTTGTTCTGCTGTCCTGGCCTCATTGATAGATCACCTGAATTGTCTGTTATCCGCTGATAAGGGGCCGCGCGGCCATGCTGGCTCTGCGCCAGACCAAGACTTCGCGCGCCGCGCACAGGAAGACACCAAGTCGCCTGCCGCTAGTGAAAGTCAAATTACCTGAATCACGCACCAGGAAATGTTCAACCTTTGAAACTCAAAAGAGCCGGTCTCAGGGTTGACCTTAACCCGAACGAATCTTCCGTTCATTCCCAGCCGCCCGGTACGTGGCCGCAAACTATCTTGCTTCCTTGGGGAATCCAAGCCTTTTCTTTCGCTGCGCAAAATCAACCGCCAGGTTCTGCACGGGCAAACAGGAGGACGCGATCATTGTCTCCGAAATCGCGAAACGCCTGCCGCAGCACGAAGCCTTTGGCCACGAAGACGGTCGTGACGCTGTCCTTCTGGTCGTATCCGATCTCGAGCCCGATGAGCCCGCCTTGCGTCAGCACCCGGCCTGCGCCTTCGGCGATCGCGCGGTAGCATTCCAGCCCGTCCGGACCGCCGTCCAGAGCCCGCATGGGATCAAACTCCCTGACTTCCGGCTCCAGCGCGGCGATTACATCCGTCCTGATATAGGGCGGATTCGAGACCACGATGTCGAACTGTCCGTCGACGTTTTCGAGCCAGTTGCTCGCGATCGTCTCGAAACGGTCCGCAAGCCCGAGGCTCGCTGCGTTTTCCCGCGCCGTCTGAAGCGCATCGTCGGAGATATCGGTCCCCACGCCGGTCGCCTGCGGACACTCCTTCAGGAGCGCCAGGATGATGGCACCGGTTCCGGTTCCGAGGTCCAGGATGCGAGCTTTCCCGCCCGATGCGACAATCTGCCTCACGCGGGGCAGGACCGCATCCACCAGAATTTCGGTATCCGGCCGCGGCTCCAGGGTCGCGGGGGAAAGCCTCAGCATCATGCCGTGAAATTCTCGTCTTCCTAATATGCGATGGACCGGCTCACGTTTCAAGCGGCGCGCGATGGCATTTTCAATTTCGGCACGCTCCCCCGCGCCGATCACCCTGTCGCCCTCGACGAACACTTCCGTCGCCGTCAGCCCGAGAAGCCCCCCGATCAGGATCCGGGCTTCCAGCGCGGCGTCCGGCAGACCCGCCGCCGAAAGCCGGCTCCTCGCATCGACAACGAGGTCGGAGAGCGTCGTCAACCCTGCTGCTCGCCGAGTTGCGCCAACTGACCTGCCTGGTAATCGGCGATGAGCGCGTCGACCACCTCGTCGATCTCGCCCTCCATCATCCGGTCGAGCTTGTAGAGCGTCAGGTTGATGCGGTGGTCGGTCACGCGGCCCTGCGGGAAATTGTAGGTGCGGATGCGTTCCGACCGGTCGCCGGAGCCGACCTGGCTCTTGCGGTCGGCCGATCGCTCGCTTTCCGCCCTCTGCCTTTCCATGTCGTAGAGGCGCGACCTGAGGACCTGCATCGCCTTGGCGCGGTTCTGGTGCTGCGACTTCTCCGAACTCGTCACCACCAGCCCCGTCGGCAGATGGGTGATGCGGACGGCGGAATCGGTCGTGTTGACGTGCTGCCCGCCGGCGCCAGACGATCTCATCGTGTCGACGCGGATGTCCTCCGGGCGGATTTCGATGTCGATCTCCTCCGCCTCCGGCAGGACCGCGACGGTTGCGGCCGAAGTGTGGATCCGCCCCTGCGTCTCCGTGTCGGGCACGCGCTGGACCCGGTGCACGCCGGATTCGAACTTGAGATTGGAGAACACCCCCCGCCCGCTGACGGTCGCGATGATTTCCCGGAAGCCGCCCGCCTCGCCTTCGCTGGCCGAAAGCACTTCGACCTTCCAGCCTTTGCCGGCGGCGTAGCGCTCGTACATGCGGAAGAGGTCGCCGGCGAAAAGCGCCGCCTCGTTGCCGCCTGTCCCGGCCCGGATTTCGAGGATCGCGCTCTTCTCGTCGGCGGCATCCTTCGGAAGGAGGAGGACCTGCATGTCCTTTTCCAGCGCCTCGACCCTCTCCTCGGCCTCCGGAAGCTCCATCTCGGCCAGCTCGCGCATCTCGCGATCGGTTGCCTTGTCGGCAAGCAGCGTCCGCAGGTCGGCCACTTCCGCGGTCGCCTTCTCGAAGTCGCGGATCTTTCGCACGACCGGCTGCAGTTCCGAATACTCCGAGGCCAGCCGCACATAGACGTCCGCGGCCGGACCCTCGGACATGCGGGCCTCGATCTCGCCGAAGCGGCGCTCCAGTTCGCGCATCTTCTCTACAGGAAGCT
>JAEZHO010000014.1 GCA_023416545.1 Pseudomonadota bacterium | reverse complement strand
GTCTTCGTCATGGGCGAGGTCGGCCGCCCCGGCCAGTATTCCTACGTGCCCGGCATGACGGCACAGAACGCCATCGCCATCGCCGGCGGCTTCACCCCGCGCGGAAACCAGCGCGAGGTCGACGTCACCCGCAAGATCAACGGGCGCGTCTTTACCGGGCGGACCGAGGTCTCCAGCCCGGTTCTTGCAGGGGACACGATCTACGTCCGCGAGCGGCTGTTCTGACCCTTCATGGATGAGCAAAGGCCATTGCGGATCCTCCATTGCTTCCGGTCCCCGGTCGGCGGCATCTTCCGCCACGTCCGCGACCTCGTGGAGGAGCACCATTCCGCGGGACACGAAGTCGGCATCCTCTGCGACAGCACGACGGGCGGCGCGCATGAGGAGCGCATGTTCGATGCGATCAGGCCCTATCTCGCCCTCGGCCTGACCCGCATTCCGGTGCGCCGGGCAATCTCCCCGTCCGACCTTCCGGCGCTCTTTCGAAGCTACCGCCATATCCGCAGGCTGCAGCCGGACATTCTCCACGGCCACGGCGCCAAGGGCGGCGCCATGGCGCGCATGATCGGCAGCGCGCTCCGGCTCAACAGGGTTCCGGTCGCCCGGCTCTACTCGCCCCACGGCGGTAGCCTGCACTTCGACCCGTCCCGGCTCTCCGGAAAGTTCGTGACCGGCCTCGAGCGGCTGCAGGAATATTTCACCGACGCCCTCGTCTTCGTCTGCGACTACGAGCGGACGACCTATCGGGAAAGGATCGGGATACCCCGCCGCCCCTACCGGGTGATCCTCAACGGTGTCCGGGAGAGCGAATTCCAGCCGGTCGCGGCGAGGAGCGACGCGGTCGACTTCCTCTATATCGGCATGCTTCGCGACCTGAAGGGTCCGGACGTCTTCATCGATGCCTTCGCCCGCACCGAACGCCTGATCGGGCGCCCCCTGTCCGCGCTGATCGTCGGGGACGGGCCGGACCAGGATGACTACGAGACCATGATCGCGGCGCACGGGCTTTCGCGACGCGTCGGCATGCTGCCGGCCATGCCTACGCGCGAGGCCTTCTCCATGGCCCATACCGTCGTCGTCCCCTCGCGGGCCGAAGCCATGCCCTATATCGTCATCGAGGCACTGGCGGCGCGAAAGCCGGTGATCGCCTCGCGGGTGGGCGGCATACCCGAAATCCTCGGTCGCGACAGCGAGGCGCTGGCGGCGCCGGGCGATGTCGCGGCGCTCTCGCATATCATGGCAGACGCCATGTCGGACGGCGGCTGGCGGGACCGGGTGATGCCGAAACCCGAAGCCTTCCGGTCGGCCTTCTCGACCTCCGCGATGGCGGACAGCATGCTGCTCCTCTACCGCGAACTGGTCGCCGGAAAGGCCCCGGCGAAGGCTCCCTAAAGCGTTTCTTAGCAACTTTCTGCTAGTCCGGGCGGGACGGAACCCCGCTTCGCGCGCGCATGCGATCGGAGCATGCGCTGCAGGAGAACCGGTGCCATGAACGAACTGGGCAGAAAGGCGCGCTTCGACGCTGCGGCCCTGCGCCGCAAGATCTCGGAGCCTGCCGCAGAAGACGCCGCTTCCACCACCGGGGACGCAGCCGCGGACCCCGAGGCGCCTGCTGTGCTCAACCCGCTCGCCCGGCAGATCGCCGCCCAGTACAGCGACGAGAACTATTCGCCCGCCCTGCTGATCGGCCAGATCCGCCTCCTCGAATTCGTCTCCCTGCTCGCGGTCAACCTGCTTGCGGCCATGCTGCTCTCTGCCGCCGCGCCGCTCGAACCGATCGCGCGGATCGCCGTCCTTTCGCTCGCCTCCGGCATGACGGTCCTCCTTCTGCAGCTCGCCGACACCTACCACATCCCGATGCTCCGGAGCGCAAGGCGAAGCCGGGGCCGGGTGGCGACGGCGGCCATCCTCGGCTTCCTCGCCGCCGCCGTCGGCCTCTACCTCATCGAGGGACCGACGCTTGATCTTGCCGATCACCTCACCTGGATCGCCACCGGCACGCTCTTCCTCTTGATCGAACGCCAGCTCATCTCGTTCGGCATCCGCCACTGGGCCCGCAACGGCATCATGGAACGCCGCGCCGTCGTCGTCGGCGGCGGCGAACCCGCCAAGCAGCTCGTGCGGGCGCTCGAGCAGCAGCCGGACAACGACATCCGCATCTGCGGCATCTTCGACGACCGTGGCTCGGTGCGCTCGCCGGACGTCATTGCCGGATATCCCAAGCTCGGGACCTTCGCGGAACTGGTCGAGTTCGCCCGTCTCGCCCGCGTCGACATGCTGATCATCGCCCTGCCCGCGACCGCGGAGGCGCGCATCCTGCAGCTCCTGCGCAAGCTCTGGGTCCTGCCGGTCGACATCCGGCTGGCCGCCCATGCCAACCAGCTGCGCTTCAGGCCGCGCTCCTACTCCCACGTGGGCGTGGTGCCGATGTTCGACATCTTCGACAAGCCGATCCGCGACTGGGATTCGGTCGCGAAGCGCACGTTCGACATCGTCTTCGCCCTGCTCTCGCTTGCGGTCACCTGGCCCGTCATGGTCGGCGCGGCGATCGCCGTGAAGGCCACCTCCCGCGGACCCGTCCTCTTCGTGCAGAAGCGCCACGGCTTCAACAACGAGGTCATCAACGTCCTCAAGTTCCGCTCCATGTACACGGAAGGCGCGGACCCCACGGCCAAGCGGGCCGTCACCCGCAACGACCCGCGGGTCACCCCCGTCGGGCGCTTCCTGCGCAAGTCGTCCATCGACGAGCTGCCGCAGCTGTTCAACGTCCTGCGCGGCGACCTGTCGCTGGTCGGACCACGTCCGCATTCGGTCTACGCGCAGACCGGCGAGCGCCGCTACGTCGACGTGGTGGAGAGTTACTTCGCCCGCCACCGGGTCAAGCCCGGCGTCACCGGATGGGCGCAGATCAACGGCCTGCGCGGCGAACTCGACAGCGACGAGAAGATCAGGATGCGCACGTCCTACGACCTGCACTACATCGAGAACTGGTCGCTGCTGCTCGACATGAAGATCCTGCTCCTCACCCCGATCCGGCTCCTGAAGGCGGAGAACGCCTATTGAGCGCCCTGTCCGCCGAAAGCCGCGTCGCGGACCCAGGGCGGGCGATCGCAGGCCTGGCGGGATCGGGCGCGATCGCGCTTGGCGTATTCCTCTCCGGCTTCGTCATGTCGGAACCGGCTCCCTACGAGCTTATGATGGTGGCGCAGATCGCCATCTGGTTCCTGCTGGGTCTGGCGATCTCCAGGACCGTCGCCATACCGCTCGCCCTTCTTCTCGTCTTCAACGTCGGGGGCATGCTGTCGCTTCTCGTCATGCGCGACATGGCGGGCGGTCCGATGTATGTCGCCGTCTCCACCTTCCTGGCCCTGACGACCGTCCTCTACGCCGCGGTCATCGAGGACCGCCCGCAGCGGCTCGAGATCATCTTCAAGGCATGGGTCGCCGCCGCGCTGATCACCGCGACGCTCGGCATCCTAGGCTATTTCCACGCCTTTCCCGGCGCCGGCATATTCACGCGCTATGACCGCGCCATGGGCGCCTTCGAAGACCCGAACGTCTTCGGGCCCTATCTCGTCGCGCCGATCCTCTACCTTCTCCATCGTCTCCTGACCGGCAGGCTGAGCCGGGCCCCGCTCCTCGTCGCGGGATTGCTGGTGCTGGTTCTCGGCGTCTTCCTGTCCTTCTCCCGCGCCGCCTGGGGGCTGCTGTTCTTCTCGGTGGTCGCGCTCGTGTTCCTCATGCTCCTGAAGGAGCGGACGGCGGCGTTTCGGCTGAAGATCCTCGCCATTGCGATCGCCGCCATCGCCCTTTTAGCTGTCGCCCTCCTCATCGCGCTGCAGTTCGATCGCGTCGCCGACCTCTTCGGCAACCGCGCCCGTCTCGTCCAGGAATATGACGGCGCCCGCCTCGGCCGGTTCGAGCGCCACAGGATCGGCTTCCTGCTGGCGATGGAGCGTCCGCTGGGGCTCGGACCGATGGAGCTCGGACGGATGTACGGCGAGGACGAACACAATATCTGGCTGAAATCTCTGACGACCTACG
>JAEZHO010000411.1 GCA_023416545.1 Pseudomonadota bacterium | reverse complement strand
TCCTGACGCCGCCGGATCCGCTCTCCCAGATCGGCCTTGCGCTGCCAACTATCCTTCTCTACGAGATTTCCATCTACGCCGCACGACTCGTCGAGCGCAAGCGCGCCGAGGAGGCTCTTGCCGAACCTGCCGCGTCGGACCTTGCCGATACGGACAAGGCCTAGGCTTTTCTGCCTTGCCCGCGAGAGTGCTGCGTTCCGCTGGAAAGGCCAGGAACGATGCTCGATATCAAGTGGATTCGTGAAAACCCCCAGGCGCTGGATGAAGCGCTTGGAAAACGTGGCGCCGAACCGATGGCGGCCACCCTGCTGGCGCTCGACGAGAAGCGCCGCGCCGTCATTCAGAAGCTCCAGGACATGCAGTCCCGCCGCAACGCCGCCTCCAAGGAGATCGGCGCGGCCATGGCGCAGAAGAACACCGAGCTTGCCGAACGCCTGAAGTCCGAGGTCGCGACGATCAAGGACACGATGCCCGCCGCCGAGCAGGAGGAGCGGGAGGTCGTGTCGGCACTCGACGACGCCCTGTCGCGCATCCCGAACATTCCCCTCGACGACGTCCCGGTCGGCCGGGACGAGAACGACAACGTGGTCAAGCACGTCGTCGGGCAGAAGCCCGGCTGGAACCACGCCGCGAAGGAGCACTTCGAGATCGGCGAGGCGCTCGGCTACATGGATTTCGAGCGGGCGGCGAAGCTTTCCGGCTCGCGCTTCACGGTCCTGACGGGGCCGCTCGCGAGGCTCGAACGCGCCATCGGCCAGTTCATGCTCGACCTGCACACCACCGATCACGGCTATACGGAAGTCTCCTCGCCGCTGATGGTGCGCGACGAGGCCATGTACGGCACCGGGCAGCTCCCCAAGTTCGCCGAGGATCTTTTCCGCACGACCGATGGCCGCTGGCTGATCCCGACCGCCGAGGTGACGCTGACCAACCTCGTCGCCGGCGAAGTGCTGGAGCAGGAAAAGCTGCCGCTGCGCTTTACGGCACTGACCCCGTCCTTCCGCTCGGAGGCCGGTTCTGCCGGCCGCGATACGCGCGGTATGCTGCGCCAGCACCAGTTCTGGAAGTGCGAACTCGTCTCGATCACCGACGCTGAGAGCTCGATTGCCGAGCATGAGCGGATGACGGAATGCGCCGAGACGGTCCTGAAGCGCCTCGGCCTGCATTTCCGCACCGTGACGCTCTGCACCGGCGACATGGGCTTCGGCGCGCAGAAGACCTACGATATCGAAGTGTGGTTGCCCGGCCAGGACACCTATCGCGAAATCTCGTCCTGTTCGGTCTGCGGCGATTTCCAGGGCCGCCGCATGAATGCCCGCTACCGCGTCAAGGACGACAAGGCGCTCAGGTTCGTCCACACGCTGAACGGATCGGGGACCGCCGTGGGGCGCTGCCTGATTGCGGTCATGGAGAACTATTATAACGAGGACGGGTCGATCAGCGTCCCGGACGCACTTGTCCCCTACATGGGCGGCATCACGAGAATTGAACGGGGCGCCTGATGCGCATCCTGCTCACCAATGACGACGGAATCCATGCGGAGGGCCTGGCGGCGCTGGAGCGCATCGCCCGCCAGCTTTCCGACGACGTCTGGATCGTCGCGCCGGAAACCGACCAGAGCGGTCTCGCCCATTCGCTGACCCTGTCGGAGCCTCTGCGGCTGCGGCAGGTGGGCGACAAGCACTTCGCGCTCCGCGGCACGCCGACCGACTGCGTCATCATGGGCATCCGCCAGGTCCTTCCGGAAAAGCCGGACCTCGTTCTCTCCGGCGTCAATGCCGGCGCAAACATGGCCGACGACGTCACCTATTCCGGCACGATCGCCGGGGCGATCGAAGGCACGCTGCAGGGCGTGCGCTCCTTCGCGC
Organism: Pseudomonadota bacterium; assembly: GCA_023416545.1. GTDB lineage: Bacteria > Pseudomonadota > Alphaproteobacteria > Rhizobiales > Rhizobiaceae > Neorhizobium. Next base: position 876 of record JAEZHO010000411.1, on the reverse strand, counting down.
TGAGCCAGGCCTACCATCATGATGCCGAAGGTGGCCGCATCGTTCCGTGGGAAACCGCGGAAGCCTATGCGCCGCAGCTCATCCGCAAGCTGAGCGATGTCGATCTGCCGGACGGGACCTTCCTGAACCTCAACTTCCCGAAATGCGCACCCAAGGATGTCCAGGGCGTCCAGGTAACCTCGCAGGGCAAGCTGGATTTCGGCCTGACGATCGATGAGCGGCGGGACGGCCGCGGGCTTCCCTATTACTGGCTGAGGTTCGGCGAACGGCTCGGTCACTTCCGGGAAGGGACCGATATCCACGCCGTCAAGCACAACCGGATATCCGTCACACCCCTCAAGCTGGACCTCACCGATCATTCGGTACAGGATCGCCTCGCGGAAGCGCTTGGATTCGGAGTGGCCGATTGAAGCCCAGCATGGTCGAGAAAGAGGGTTTTGCCGCGCTCGTGCTGCGTTTGCGGGCCGAGGGCATTTCCGACCTCGATCTTCTGACCGCTGTCGAGCAGACGCCGCGCTCGCTGTTCGTGCCTGCGGCAGTGGCGGCCGACGCCTATTCGGGCAGGACGATCCCGATCGAATGCGGGGCCTTCATGGAAGGCGCCGATCTCGCCGTCCGCATGCTCCACCATTTGCAGGTGAAGCCTGGCCAGCGTGTACTCGAAATCGGCACGGGCAGCGGGTTCACCGGCGCGGTCCTCGGCCGGCTTGCGGAACGGGTCCTGTCCGTCGATAGGTACAGGACCCTGGTGACGGGCGCCCAGGGCCGCATGGACAAGCTTTCCCTCCGCAACGTCGTGATCCGCCAGGCCGACGGCATAAACGGCATGCCGGGCGAGGGGACCTTCGACCGCATCCTGGTCACCGGGGCCTTCAC
>JAEZHO010000388.1 GCA_023416545.1 Pseudomonadota bacterium | reverse complement strand
GATCACCATTCCCCTCTAAATCAAACCACCCGGAAGCGTATCTCGCCCAGGCCTTCCACGTATCCGCTCATCTCGTCGCCCCGTGAAACGGCGCCCACGCCCGCGGGGGTGCCGGCGAAGATGAGGTCGCCTGCCTTCAGCTCGAACAGGCGCGAGAGGTAGGCGATCATTTCCGGCACCTTCCAGATCATCTGGTTGAGGTCGCCGTTCTGGCGCGTCTCACCATTCACCTTCAGCCAGACCTCCCCTTCCGTCGGATGCCCGACCTCGCTGACAGGATGCAGGGGCCCGCACGGCGCCGATGCCTCAAACGCCTTGCCGGTTTCCCACGGGCGTCCAAGCTTCTTTGCCTCTCCCTGCAGATCGCGGCGGGTCATGTCGAGGCCGACGGCATAGCCGTAGACGTGGTCGAGTGCTTTCTCGACCGGGATGTTGGTGCCGCCCTTCTGCAGTCCCACGACCAGCTCGATCTCATGATGAACGTCGCTGGTTTCCGTCGGGTAGGGAAAGTCCTGGCCTAGCGGAACAACGGTGTCCGGGTTCTTCTGGAAGAAGAAGGGCGGCTCCTTGTTGGGATCATGGCCCATCTCGATGGCATGGTCGGCGAAGTTGCGGCCGACGCAGTAGATGCGGTGGATGGGGAAGAGCGCATCGCTTCCCGCGACCGCCAGCGTCGGCACCGGCGCCGGCTTGATGACGTAGTTCTTGAGTTGAGGCATTTCGTTCATTATCGCGCTCCTGCGTAGTATTCGATGCGTTTTTCAAAGTATTCGACTCCGGCGGACAACAGCATAGCTGCCGCGAAGAGAAGCATGGTAAGAGCCCAGAACCGCTCCATGTCGAAGCTTCTCGAGTAGAGTTCGAAAAGCTCTCCATAGCCGATGATGGAGACCAGGATCTGGCCGATGACCACCCCCTTGACACCTCGGATTAGACCGATCCGGATGCCGGCCAGTATTTCTGGCAGCGCTGAGAGAAGGATAATCTTGGTGAAGATGGTCCATCGGGATGCGCCGTAACTGCGCCCCATCTCGATGAGCGATGTCGGGACCTGCATGACCCCGGCTCGTGCATCCAGAACGATAATCCAGACGGCGAACAGGAACACGGTAACGACGACCGTCGTCTCTCCCATTCCGAACAGGATCATAAGAATGGGCACCAGCGCCGACAGCGGAGCGCTGACGAACATGTTCACCCACAGGCCGAAGATGTTGTCGATAACCTTGAAGCGTCCCATGAGGACCCCAAGCGGCACGCCAACGACGATTGCAAGGGCCATGCCGTACAGGAAAGAGCGCAGCGTAATCATCGATGCGCTTTGCCAGGAGCCGGTTTGGATAAGTCCGAATCCCGCGCTGACGATGGAGGTGAACGGTGGGATTAGGAACATGACGTCGAGTTGCCCGACGATTTCCCAGACAAGCAACCAGAAAAGCAGAGACGCCATCATGGGAATGCGTGTGCCGAATAAGGTCATGGCGCATCACTCCGCATATTGCCGCAACCCCTGCCAGATCTCCTCAACTACGTCGAGGTAGCTGGCATCGCGGCGAATATCATCCGGGGAAGCACTGCGATCGATCATCGGATCGATAACTTGGGAAACGCGGCCCGGCCGAGGAGACAGGAGAACGATCCGGTCCGAGACATAGACTGCCTCTTCGATGGAGTGAGTCACGAAGATGAACGTCTTCTTCTCGAGCTCGACCAGACGCAGCAGATCCTCCTGGAACTTACGGCGATTCTGCTCATCGACAGCGGAGAAGGGCTCATCCAGCAGAAGCACGTCGGCATTTACCGCGAAGGCTCGGGCAATCCCCACGCGCTGGCGCATGCCGCCGGAGAGTTCATGCGGGTACTTCTGCTCGAAACCCGAAAGCCCCACCTGCTCGATATAACGTCGAGCCGTCCGGTCTCGCTCCGCTGCCGGCACACCCTTCAGTTCGAGGCCGAAGCGGACATTGCGAATTACGGTCGCCCAGGGCATCAACGCGAAATCCTGGAAGACGAAGGCCCGTTCCGGGCCGGGGCCTGTCACGACACGTCCATTCACGCGGATTTCACCGGAGGTAGCGGGGACGAGGCCGGCGATGATCTTGAGCAGTGTTGTTTTTCCGCAACCTGAAGGGCCCAGCAGCGTCGTGAGCTTGCCACGCTCGAATTCGAGATTGATGCCGCGGAGCGCTTCGACGTCGCCGTAGTTCTTGCAGATCTCGCGGACTTGAACGACCGCATCGTTACTGGTGGCGGAAGTCACGCTGCCGCTACGTGCCAAAGCAGGATTGGCCATGTCACTTTCTCCTCTTCTCAGGACGCAGCAGATGGATTTCCACGTATTGCAGGCCCGCAAGCGTCAATGTCGAGACAGCAATGATCGAAGCAACTGCCGCATACATGTGCGCATAGTTGGCAACCGAACGGTGGTAGGTGATGAGGTCGCCGATACCAGTAGGCGTAATCAGCAGTTCTGCCAGCATAACGCCGATGAACCCTGCGGCGATGCCGAGGCGAAGGCCAGCAAACAGAACAGGAGATGCGTCGGGAATGATGATCTTGAAGATCTGCTGCATGCGCGAGCCCAGGAAGGAGCGGCACATGTCCACCAGCGAGGGATTAACGTGCCGCACAGCCTTGTAGGAATTCAGCACGATGACCGGCAGGGCCAGCATGATGACCGCGAGCGTCTTCGCCGTCAGGCCGATCCCGTAGACGAAGGTGACAAGCGGAACAAGCGCAGCCATCGGAGCTGCCTGGAGGACGATGAACACAGGTGCCAGCAGCCACTCCGCTTTGTCGGAAAGCCCCATTGCGACGCCGAGACCGATCCCGACGGCCGCCGAAATCACGACACCGAGGACCAGCGGCTGCAGTGTCAGGAAGTAGGCCCGGTGCATGCTGCCGTCCGCAACCATCTCGCCGAAGGCAGAAAGGGTTTCGAGAAAGGTCGGAAACGCGAAGCTGATCGGGATCCGTCCCGCGATCTCCCAGGAAGCGAAGAGTACTGCGAGCGATACGACAATCCAGAACGACCGCCGCTCGTCGGCGAATTTCCGGATCATCTCGGCGGTGGTGGGTGGAACCTCTTGCGAGGCTCCGATCCCGTTATCGATTTTTGCTGGCGAAATTGACATCTGCATCTTACTTCGTACCGACCCTCGAGAGCACATTGTTGAGCGCCGTAAGGTCCCAGAAGTCTTCCACCTTCAGGTCCTTTGCTTCCCCTTCAAGCGCCCCGGAAATCGTGTAGAAATCGAAGTCATCGCGCGCAGCATCTTCACCCCCTCCATTGAGCGGCATGTTCGGCGCGGCCTCCGTGAAATATGGCTCGATATCGGCGACCATTTCGGGTGTGGCGTCGGGAAGAAGATTGTACTTTTCCTTCAGCGCCGCGACCGACTTCGGATCCGCAGCCACTTCCCGCCAAGTTGTTAGGATCGCCTCGATGAGTATCTCCACGTCCTTGGTATTGGCGGCAAGATAGTCCGTGTTTGCAAAGAGCGCCTCATCCGTTGCGGCGACCTCGCCGAGCGGCAGGAACGCGAACTTGCCGGGCGCCTTATCCTCCAGCACGCGCTTTCCAGACGAGTCCACGATCGTCGCCTTCACGTTACCCTGCAGCAGTGCACCCGTGCGCACTTCAGCGCCTGGAACGTAAGCTATGCTGGAATACTTGATGCCGTTCTTGCCGGCCATCAGTTGCATGATCGCCTCGGTGCCGGATCCACGCGAATGGACCGCGACCTCCTGGCCATCAAGATCCTTCCACTCCTTGTAGAATTCGGTATTGACCACCGGATAGAACTGCAGCTTGCTCAACTGCATGAAGATGCGGATCGGCGCCTTCACCTTCTGAAGCAGGGCATATGGCGCTCCCACGCCGATATCGGCCTGGCCGCTCACAACTGCCTGGGCTGCAATATCCTCACTCTTCAGATAGGTGATCTGGACATCGACGCCGTTTTCCTTGGCGCGCTCGAAGGCCGCAAGGAGATGAAGCGATTCCACCGTTGCGATGTCGCCGAAGGCGACGCGCATGGGATCTGCCCAGGCGAAGCCTGGCACAGCAACAGCAAAGCAGAGGGCGGCGACAGACACCGACGCCCGGATCTTCCTGGCAAACATATTCATTTCGTTCCTCCCTTTATTGGGCCCTCCCCAGAACCCAATTACAAACCAATCATCTATTAACTCAGCTTTCTGTCAACCAATTTCTTCTTTCGCCTCCGTTGGGCGGAGGCGGAAGAAGGCGGAATCCACTCGCTCTCCTCAAAAATAGACATTAATACCCTGGCGTTATCGTATGCAGACACTCCTCCCAACAAGAACACGCCCGCGTATTGACACCGCAACACATGCCAGCTATCCATCAACCAATTGAGATATTGGTTTCGAAATGGATCAGAACTTGGAAATGGAAGTGCTGGCTAAGCTTAAGGGCTTCCTTGCCACCGCAGAGCTACCGGACGATGGGCGCCTCCCGCCGGAGCGGGAGCTGGCTCAATCGCTGGATGTCGGCCGCGCCGTACTGCGCAAGGCGCTCGCGACCTTGCAGGCGGAAGGCACGGTTTGGCGACATGTCGGCAAGGGTACCTTCGTTGGTGACCGCCCTATCGATACGGTTGCCGACATCCACGCCATGGTCCAGCGCACCAATCCGCTTGAGGTTATGGGAGCACGAATTGCATTCGAACCCGAGGTAACGCGCTGTGCTGCCCTCAATGCGACGGGCGCTCAGATTGCCGAGATCCGCAACTGCATGATCAAGGCACAGCAGGCACCGACATGGCGGCAATATGAGCAATGGGACAACCGCCTGCACCGTACGATCGGTGAGGCCTCGCAGAACTCACTGCTGCTTGGGCTCCTTGACACGCTGAATGCCGTGCGTCGGGCCGTCACCTGGGGCAGGTTGCGCCAGACCCCCGTTCGCCCGCCCGCGGACCATCACAGCTTTGCCGAACACGAACAGATCGTCGAAGCGATCGCGGATCGCGACGGCGCAGCTGCAGCCGACGCGATGCGGCGTCATCTTCGCAGCGTCGAAAGCCACATGCGCGACATGCGCTGAACACGTGGCGGCGGAGGGCCGTCACCATTGGGAGGACTACATGCATAAGATCAAGGTCGCCAATCCGGTCGTCGAACTCGATGGCGACGAGATGACCCGTATCATCTGGCAATTCATCAAGGACAAGCTGATCCACCCCTATCTGGACATCGATCTCAAATACTTTGATCTGAGCATCCAGAAGCGCGACGAGACCGACGACCAGATCACGATCGACGCTGCCCATGCGATCAAGAAGCATGGCGTCGGCATCAAGTGCGCGACGATTACCGCCGACGAAGGCCGCGTCGAGGAATTCGGCCTCAAGAAGATGTGGAAGAGCCCGAACGGCACGATCCGCAACATCCTCGGCGGCGTGATCTTCCGCGAGCCGATCATCATGAAGAACGTGCCGCGCCTCGTCCCGGGCTGGACGCAGCCGATCATCGTCGGCCGCCACGCCTTCGGCGACCAGTACCGCGC
>JAEZHO010000284.1 GCA_023416545.1 Pseudomonadota bacterium | reverse complement strand
CGAGCTTCGCGGTTCCCCCCGCAGAGAGCGTGCTCGAGAAGAACCGGCAGCTTATCGCCCGCGGCTTCGGCTTCGACCGCGTCGAGGACGTCCTTGCCGCGCTTGCGGCGGAGGAGGTAGACTCGCCGCCACCACCCGCGAGGCCATGCTCAAGCGGTCGCCGACCAGCCTGAAGCTCAGCTTGCGCCTCTTGCGCGCCGGGCGCCAGAGTTCGGGTCTGGTGGAATGCCTCGAGCGGGAATTCGGGGCAGGCGTCGAGATCCTTCGCCATCACGACTTCTACGAAGGGGTGCGGGCGGCCATCATCGACAAGGACCGCAATCCCCGCTGGTTGCCGGCAGGCCTTAGCGACGTGACGGCGGAGAGCATCGAGCGCTACCTGCAGGGCAAGCACGGAGGCCTGTTCCCGGACCACCGTCTCTGAGGGAGCGCTCAGGCGGGCGGTTTTTATCCGCGTAGCAGATCCCTATCGCCGAAGACGCTCCGAACGGAACATAATTTCCACCCTTTGCGTGCTGGAGGGCGCCGGTTTCTCGCGGACATGCCGGTCGATCACTATCTTCCGTGCATCATCGAATTCCGGAGACATTCATGAACCGCCTCCTCGTCCTCAGCACCGCTCTCGCCGCACTCTTTGCGGCGCCCGCCTTCGCGCAGTCGCCGAACACGCTGCTGAACGCGTCCTACGACGTTGCCCGCGAAGTCTTTGCGGCACAGAACGAAGCATTCGTCAAACAGAACCCGGGCATCACCATCGACCAATCGCACGCCGGCACGTCGAAGCAGGCACGCGCCATCGTCGAGGGCCTGGAAGCGGATGTCGTCACCTTCAACCAGGTGACCGATATCGACTTCCTGGTGAAGCAGGGCTTCGTTTCCGACGACTGGCAGCAGGATTTCCCCAACAGCGCCTCTCCGTTCTATTCCTTCCCGTCCTTCCTGGTGCGCGAAGGCAATCCGAAGAACATCAAGGACTGGAGCGACCTGGCGCGCGAAGACGTGAAGGTGGTCTTCCCCAATCCGAAGACTTCGGGCAACGCCCGCTATACCTATCTCGCGGCGGTGGCCTACGCGAAGGAAGCCTTCAACGGCGACGAGGAGAAGATCGAGGCGTTCATCAGCAAGATTTTCGACAACGTCCCGGTTTTCGACACGGGAGGCCGCGCCGCCACCACCACGTTCGTGGAGCGCGAGATCGGTGACGTCCTGATCACCTTCGAAGCCGAGACGCGGGCGATTGCCAAGCAGTATGGCGAGGACAAGTTCGACGCAGTCATTCCGTCGGTCAGCCTGCTTGCGGAGTTCCCGGTGGCGATCGTCGACAAGGTGGCGGACAAGCGCGGCTCCCGCGATCTCGCCAAGAGCTATCTGGATTTCCTCTACAGCGAAGAAGGGCAGCGGATCGCGGCCGATTTCGGCCACCGCGTTCACAACGAGAAGGTCGCCGCCGAGTACAAGGACCAGTTCCCGGAAATCCGGCTGGTCAACGTCGATGACGTCTTCGGCGGCTGGGGCAAGATCCAGGAAGAGCATTTCGCTTCCGGCGCCACCCTCGACACGCTCTACGGCAACCGTTAATCCGTCTCCCAGGACGACCCTCCCGGCGGTCGAAAGGCCGCCGGGTTTTTGCATTCGTAGGACAGGGGAATACGTTTGAGACGCAATGTCCTGCCGGGATTGTCGCTTTCGCTCGGCATAACGCTCTTCTATGTCGGCCTGATCGTGGTGCTGCCGCTTGCGGCGCTGATCTTCAAGGCCGCCAGTCTGGGGCCTGCCGACTATTGGGCGATCGTCTCCTCTCCCCGGGCCGTGGCAAGCTACCGCGTCACCGTCCTGACCGCACTCGGCGCGACCGCCTTCAACCTCGTCTTCGGCCTCGCGCTCGCCTGGGTGCTGACGCGATACCGCTTTCCGGGCTGGCGCCTCGTCGACGCCATGGTCGACCTGCCGTTCGCATTGCCCACCGCCGTCGCGGGGATTTCGCTCACCGCGCTCTTCGCGACCAACGGCTGGTTCGGCTCGGTGCTTGCCGATCTCGGGATCAAGGTCGCCTATACGCCGCTCGGCATCATGATCGCCATGTGCTTCACGTCGCTGCCCTTCATCGTGCGCACCGTGCAGCCGGTCCTGGAGGATCTCGATCCGGCGCTGGAAGAGGCGGCGCAATCACTCGGGGGCTCCGACTGGGCGATCTTCCGCAAGGTCATCCTGCCGCTGCTGACGCCGGCGCTGCTGGCCGGGCTGTCCCTGTCCTTCGCGCGGTCGCTCGGCGAATTCGGCGCCATTATCTTCATCGCCGGCAACCAGCCGATGTCGACGGAGATCACCGCGCTCCTCGTCTTCATCCGCCTCGAGGAATACGACTACCAGGCGGCGGCCGCGATCGCCTCCGTCCTCCTCTTCACTGCCTTTGCCATGCTGGCGATCACCAATCTGCTGCAGGCGCGGGCGCTGCGCTATACCGTGAGGAACTGAGGATGTCGGCCGTCCATTCCCGCAACAAGCCCCCGCGCGTCGGAGACCAGCCGGTCTTCCGCCGCGTCATGATCGGCGTCGTGCTGATCCTCGGTGCGCTGCTCATCCTCGCGCCCCTCGTCGTCATAGGCTTTGAAGCCTTTTCCAAGGGGTGGCGCGTCTATGTGGAGACGCTCGCCCATCCGGATACCCGCCACGCCATCATGCTGACGGTCATAACGGCGCTCGTGACGGTTCCGATAAACACCGTCTTCGGCGTTGCTGCCGCCTGGGCGATCACCAAGTTCGACTTCCCGGGCCGCCGTCTCCTGCTGGTGGTGATCGAGATCCCGTTTTCCGTCTCGCCGATCGTTGCGGGCGTCGCCTACCTGTTCGTCTATGGTCTGCAGGGCGTTTTCGGCCCCTTGCTGGAGGCCTATGACATCAAGATCCTCTTCGCCTTGCCGGGGATCATCCTCGCCTCGCTGTTCGTCACGGCTCCCTTCGTGGCGCGCGAACTCATTCCGCTGATGCAGGCGCAGGGCAGGGACCTCGAGGAGGCCGCGACCTCGCTCGGCGCGTCGGGCTGGCGCACCTTCTTTTCGGTCACGCTTCCGAACATCAAGTGGGCACTGCTCTACGGGGTGGTGCTCTGCAATGCCCGCGTGATGGGCGAATTCGGCGCCGTGTCGGTGGTCTCCGGCAATATCCGCGGCCAGACGAACACGCTGCCGCTCCATATCGAACTTCTCTACCACGATTACCAGGCCGCCGGTGCCTTCGCCTCGGCCTCGATCCTGGCGGTCCTCGCCGTGTTCACCATCATCGCCAAGGTTGCGCTGGAAGGGCGAGGCGCCGGTCGCGTCCGCCGTCCCTCGCTGTCCGCACCGCCCGTATCGGCCGTACCTGCCGTGGAGCCCAAGCCATGAAGATCCGCCTCGACCGCGTCGCGAAGACCTTTCAGACCTTCCGTGCCGTACGCGACGTCTCGCTGGAGATCGGGAGCGGGGAACTGGTTGCCCTGCTCGGGCCGTCCGGTTCGGGCAAGACGACCATATTGCGCATGGTCGCCGGTCTCGAATACGCCGATGGCGGGCATATCTATTTCGGCGAGCAGGACGCGACCGACATTCCGGTCCGCGAGCGTGGCGTCGGTTTCGTCTTCCAGCATTATGCGCTCTTCCCGCACATGACGGTGGCGGAGAACATCGCCTTCGGCATGAAGGTATCCAAGGTGAGGCGCGAGAAGGCGGCGATCGCAAGGCGCGTCGAGGACCTGCTGCGGCTCGTGCGACTGGAGGGGCTCGGCGATCGCTTCCCGGCGCAGATCTCCGGCGGCCAGCGCCAGCGCGTGGCGCTTGCCCGGGCGCTTGCCGTCGATCCGAAGGTGCTGCTGCTCGACGAACCCTTCGGCGCGCTCGACGCCGCCGTCCGGCGCGACCTGCGTCGCTGGCTGCGGGAAATCCATGACGAACTCGGCATCACCACGCTCTTCGTCACCCACGACCAGGAGGAGGCCCTCGACCTGGCTGACCGCGTGGTCATCCTCAACGAGGGAATGATCGTCCAGGAGGGAACGCCGCAGCAGGTCTGTCGTGATCCGAACTCCGCCTTCGTCACCCGCTTCCTCGGCGATGCGAACCGGTTTGCGGCGGAAGTCCGCGGCGGCGTGGCCCGTTCGGAAGGTGCTTCGGTGCCGGCGGGCGACGTCAAGGACGGGCCGGCGGAGGTCTATGCCCGCCCCGGAGACCTGGACTGGTCGACGACCGGGCCCGGCATTGCCGCGACCATCACCCGCGTGCTGGACCGGCCCTGCGGGCGCCGCGTCGTGGCGATCACCACCGGCGGCGAGCATCTGGAATTCGACGTGGAGCCGGAACTCGGCGTCCGCGCGGGCGAGCAGGGGTTCGTGACCCTCAGGCGGGCACAGGTCTTCGCTGCCGAGTAGGCAATAAAAAAGGCCGGCGAAGCATTCCGCCGGCCCTTTTGCATATCGATCACACGAGATCAGTTCATCTGCGTGACGAAACGGGTCTCCAGGTAGGCTTCGACGGCTTCCGAACCGCCTTCGGTGCCGTAGCCTGAATCCTTGATGCCGCCGAAGGGCACTTCCGGAATGGAAAGCCCGTTGTGGTTGATCGTCAGCATGCCGGCTTCCATGTTGCGGCTGAGCGCGTGCGCGGTCTTCACCGAACCGGTGAAGGCGTAGGAGGCGAGGCCGAAGGGCAGGCGGTTGGCTTCCACGAGCGCCTCGTCGATCGACGAGAAGCGGTTGATGATGGCGAGCGGCCCGAAAGGCTCGTCGTTCATCATCTTGGCCGAGGTCGGCACGTCTGCAAGGACGGTCGGCTCGAAGAAATAGCCCTTGTTGCCGATCCGCTTTCCGCCGGTCTTCAATTCGGCACCCTTCGAGACGGCGTCGTGGATCATGTCCTCCATGGCCGGAATGCGGCGCTCGTTGGCGAGCGGACCCATTGTCACGCCGTCCTCCAGCCCGTTTCCGACCTTGATGGCCCGCGCTGCCTTCACGAAGCCCTCGACGAAACGGTCGGCCACGGCGTCCTGGACCAGGAAGCGGGTTGGGGCGACGCAGACCTGACCGGCGTTCCTGAACTTCGCCGCCGCGGTGACCTCGATCGCCTTCTCGAGATCGGCGTCGTCGAAGATGATCGCCGGGGCGTGGCCGCCGAGTTCCATCGTCGCGCGCTTCATGTGCCGGCCGGCCAGTGCCGCCAGGTGCTTGCCGACCGGGGTGGACCCGGTGAAGGAGATCTTGCGGATGACCGGATGGGGGATCAGGTATTCCGAGATTTCGGAGGGAATGCCGTAGACGAGGTTCACAACGCCTGCCGGGACGCCGGCATCGACGAAGACACGGATCAGTTCGGCCGGGGAGGCCGGGGTTTCCTCGGGCGCCTTGACGATGATCGAGCAGCCGGTGCAGAGGGCGGCGGACAGCTTGCGGACGATCTGGTTGATCGGGAAGTTCCAAGGCGTGAAGGCGGCGACCGGGCCGACCGGAAGCTTGACGGTCATCTGCGAAACGCCGCTGAAGCGCGACGGAATGACTTGGCCGTAGGTGCGGCGGCCTTCTTCCGCGAACCAGTCGATCGTGTCGGCGGCGCCGAGGATCTCGGCCGTCGATTGCGCGAGCGGCTTGCCCTGTTCGCGCGTCATCAGCCAGGAGACGTAGTCGACGCGATCGCGAAGCAACTGGGCTGCCTTGCGCATGATCCTGGCTCGCTCCAGCGGCGACGTGTCCCGCCAGACCTTGAAGCCGCGCTCAGCCGCCTCAAGGGCGATGTCGAGATCCGCCTTCCTGGCGTGGGCGATCTTGCCGATGACTTCTTCCGTGGCCGGATCCGACACTGGAATGGTCTCACCGGCGACGGCGTCGCGCCAAGAGCCGTCGATGAAAAGCTGGATGTCGGGATAGGAATGCATCGCGTGAACCTTGTTTATCTAAAAGACCGGAACCTGAGAGGCCGGCGAACCCTTTCGGGTGATGCCGGTGGAGCCCTGGCGGAGCGGTGTGACGGCGGCAGGGCCGCCCGTCCGCCTTCCCCACATAGGCCTTCCGGCCGATCGATCCAAGGTCGAAGGCGGTAACAAGGGGCGAATTGCCGGCGGCAGGTCACCGCCGGCATTTTCCGGGTTCTCAGAAGAATGCCTGGATGCCCGTCTGGGCGCGGCCGAGGATGAGAGCATGGACGTCGTGCGTGCCCTCGTAGGTGTTGACCGTCTCCAGGTTCTGCGCGTGGCGCATCACGTGGTACTCGATCTGGATGCCGTTGCCGCCGTGCATGTCGCGGGCCTGGCGGGCGATGTCGAGCGCCTTGCCGCAGTTGTTGCGCTTGATGATGGAGATCATTTCCGGCGCCATCTTCTTCTCGTCCATCAGTCGGCCGACGCGGAGCGATGCCTGCAGGCCAAGCGCGATCTCCGTCTGCATGTCGGCGAGCTTCTTCTGGTAGAGCTGCGTGCCGGCGAGGGGCTTGCCGAACTGCTTGCGGTCGAGGCCGTACTGGCGGGCGCGGAACCAGCAGTCTTCAGCCGCTCCCATGACGCCCCAGGAAATGCCGTAGCGGGCACGGTTGAGGCAGCCGAACGGGCCCTTGAGGCCGGAAACGTTGGGAAGCAGGGCATCCTCGCCCACCTCGACGCCGTCCATGACGATCTCGCCGGTGATGGAGGCGCGCAGCGACAGCTTGCCGCCGATCTTCGGGGCCGAGAGGCCCTTCATGCCCTTTTCCAGCACGAAGCCGCGAATCTCGTTGTTGTGGGCTTCCGACTTGGCCCAGACCACGAAGACATCGGCAATCGGGGCGTTGGAAATCCACATCTTGGAACCGCGCAGGCGATACCCGCCGTCGATCTTCTCGGCGCGCGTCTTCATGCCGCCGGGATCGGAACCGGCGTCGGGCTCGGTAAGGCCGAAGCAGCCGATCAGTTCTCCGGAGACGAGGCCCGGGAGGTACTTGTCCTTCTGTTCCTCCGAGCCGTAGGCATAGATCGGATAGATGACCAGCGAGGACTGGACGCTCATCATCGAGCGGTAACCGCTGTCGATGCGCTCGACCTCGCGGGCAACCAGCCCGTAGGCCACGTAGCTCGCGTCGGCGGCGCCGTATTTTTCAGGCAGTGTAACACCCAGCAGCCCGGCCTGGCCCATCAGGCGGAAGAGTTCCGGCTCGGTGGTCTCGTTTAGATAGGCCTCCTGGATGCGGGGCAGGAGTTCCGACTTTCCGAAAGCGGCCGCGGCATCGCGGATCATGCGTTCTTCTTCGGTCAACTGGTCTTCGATAAGGAAGGGATCTTCCCAGGAAAATGCTGCGCGTCCGCTCACGATGAACCTCCATTGTTGTGGCGGGATTATCGGCGACCGGTTCCAGTGCAGCAAGGTGCGTTTACTCATTCCCCCATGAGTGATAGTAATAGGACGTATGACCAGTCTCAGTCGTCGCCTGCTTCCTTCCACCGCCGCGCTCGCGGCGTTCGAGTCCGTTGCGCGCCTGCGCAGCTTCTCGGCCGCGGCGGAAGAGCTAGCCCTGACGCAAGGGGCCATCAGTCGCCAGGTTTCCGGGCTTGAAGACCTTCTCGGCACCCTTCTGTTCGAACGGACGAGCCGCGGCGTCGTGTTGACGTCGGCGGGCGCCGAATATGCCAAGGCGGTCGGCGCGGCGCTCTCCCAGATAAGGTCGGCCTCGCTGCAGGCCATGACCAAACGGCATAACGACACGCTGAACCTAGCCATATTGCCCACCTTCGGAACGCGCTGGCTGATGCCCCGCATTCCGGGCTTCGTCGCCCGTCACCCGGAGATCACCCTCAGTTTTGCCACCCGGATCGGCATCTTCGATTTCGAGCGCGACGGCATAGACATGGCGATCCATATCGGTCAGCCGGACTGGCCGGGTGCCGACTGCGCCTTCCTGATGGAGGAGATGGTCGCGCCGGTCTGCAGCCCCGCCTTCCTTGCCGATCATCCGATCGGCCGGGCGGAGGACATCATGGGCCTTCCGCTCCTCCACATGGCCTCGCGCCCGGGTGCATGGGCGCACTGGTTCCAGAGCCTCGGCATCCCGGGCGGGCCTGCCCAGGGCATGCGCTTCGAACAGTTCGGCAGCGTCGCCCAGGCCTGCGCGGCCGGGCTGGGCGTGGCGCTGATGCCGCTTTTCCTGATCGATTCCGAACTCGCAACGGGCCGGCTCGTGCAGGCCTATCCGCACCAGGTGCGCAGCCCCAGCGCCTATTATGCGGTCGCGCCCCTCACCAAGACCGACTTCCGCCCGGTGGTGGCCTTCCGCTCCTGGCTGCTGGAGGAGGTGGAGCGTTATCGCGGTGGCGAAGTGATCGCCTGGTAGGACCGCGCGGCTGTTCAGAAATGCGAAATGGGTCTTGCGGTCGCGGGCATGCGGGATAGGATCGGCCGTCATCCACGACCCCGCTCCCATACAAACTTCTCAGGACATTCCCAATGGAACTGGTGTTCGACGGCCATAACGATGTGCTCTTGCGGCTCTGGCGAACGATGAAGGCGGGCGGCGATCCGATCTCGGAGTTCATCGACGGCACGCCGGAGGGGCACATCGACGGTCCGCGCGCGAGGAGCGGCGGGCTCGCGGGCGGCTTCTGCGCCATCTACATCCCCTCGGGCGACCTCATCCTCAAGGAGCCGAACGCATTCGGCCACTATGACACGCCCCTCGCCGCGCCACTGGCGTTCGAACCCTCGCTCGAGATCGCGCTCCAGAAGATGGCAATCGCGCTGCGGCTCGAAAGAGCAGGGGCCTGGCGCATCTGCCGGTCCACGACGGACATCCGCGACGCCATGGCGGAAGGGGTCTTCGCATCCGTGCTTCACATGGAGGGATGCGAGGCCATCGACCGGGGTCTCGACAATCTGGAGGTCTTCTACGCCGCCGGGCTGCGGTCGCTCGGGCCGGTCTGGAGCCGGAACAACATCTTCGGCCACGGCGTCCCGTTCTCCTATCCGAAGTCACCGGACACGGGGCCCGGCCTCACGGAGGCGGGTTTCGACCTCGTGCGCGCCTGCAACCGGATGGGCATTCTCGTCGACCTTGCGCATATCACCGAACAGGGTTTCTGGGACGTCGCGAAGACAACCGACCAGCCGCTCGTCGCCAGCCATTCGAACGCCCACGCGCTCACGCCCGTCGCGCGCAACCTGACCGACCGGCAGCTGGACGCGATCAGGGATTCCAACGGCATCGTCGGCCTGAACTATGCCGTGACCATGCTGCGGCCCGATGCGCGCGACAGCGCCGACACGCCGCTCACCGACATGATCCGCCACGTCGACTACATGGTCGAGCGCATGGGGATCGATCATGTCGCGCTTGGTTCGGACTTCGACGGGGCGACGATTCCGGCGGCGATCGGGGATGCCGGCGGCACTCAAAATCTGGTTGCGGCCCTCCGGGACGCGGGATACGCTGACGACGATTTGAAGAAGATATGCCGGGAGAACTGGCTCAGGGTCTTGGCGTCGGCCTGGCGCGAATAGCCGTCAGGCGGCCGGAAAAAGGCAACTCATCAACCGGGGAACAAGAACAATGATCGACCTGCTGAACAAACGCGTGCGCCTGATGGCTTCCAGCGCTGCCTTTGCGGTGCTTCTGGCGGCGACACCCCAGGCATTCGCCGCAACGCCCGCGGATACGCTGGTCCAGGGCTGGGCCATCGACGACATCATCTCGCTCGATCCGGCAGAAGCCTTCGAACTCTCGGCGGCGGAGATGACGGCCAATACCTACAGCAAGCTCGTGGGCCTCGACCTCAACGACACATCGAAGGTCGTGGGCGAGCTTGCCGACAGCTGGACCATTTCCGACGACGGGCTGACCTATACGTTCAAGCTGAAGCCGGGGCTTACGTTTGCGTCCGGCAATCCGCTGACGGCAGAGGACGTGGCCTTTTCCTTCGAGCGCGCCGTGAAGCTCGACAAGTCCCCGGCCTTCCTGCTGACCCAGTTCGGGCTCACCGGCGACAACGTCACCGAAAAGGCCAAGGCCGCCGACGAGACCACGTTCGTCCTCACCGTCGACAAGCCCTATGCGCCCAGCTTCGTTCTCAACGTGCTGACCTCCACGGTCGCCGCGGTCGTCGACAAGAAGCTGGTCATGGAGAATACCCAGCCGGTCACCCCGAGCGAGGAATACAAGTACGACACCGATTTCGGCAACGCCTTCCTGAAGACCGGCTATGCGGGCTCCGGTCCGTTCAAGCTGCGCGAATGGCGCGCGAACGAGGTCGTCGTGCTTGAACGCAACGACAACTACTTCGGTGAGAAGCCGCCGCTCGCGCGCGTCATCTACCGCCACATGAAGGAGAGCGCCGGCCAGCGCCTCGCGCTCGAAAACGGCGACATCGACGTGGCCCGCAACCTCGAGCCGGGCGACGTGCAGGCGATCTCCGACAAGGAAGGCCTCGACACCACGTCCGCGCCGAAGGGCACGATCTACTATTTCAGCCTCAACCAGAAGAACGAGACCCTGGCCAAGCCGGAGGTCATCGAGGCGTTCAAGTACCTCGTCGATTACGACGCGATCGGCGAAACCCTGATCAAGGGCATCGGGACGATCCACCAGACCTTCCTGCCTGCGGGCCAGCTCGGCGCATCGACGGAGAAGCCCTACAGCCTGAATGTCGAGAAGGCCAAGGAACTGCTGGCCAAGGCGGGACTTGCGGACGGCTTCTCGGTAACGATGGACGTACGCAACAACCAGCCGGTCACCGGCATTGCCGAGAACGTGCAGCAGACGCTCGCACAGGCCGGCATCAAGCTGGAAATCATTCCCGGCGACGGCAAGCAGACGCTGACCAAGTACCGCGCCCGCCAGCACGATATCTATATCGGCCAGTGGGGCTCCGACTATTTTGACCCGAACTCCAACGCCGAGACCTTCACTTTCAATCCGGACAATTCCGACGAAGGCACCAACAAGACGCTCGCCTGGCGCAATGCCTGGGACCCGGAGGGCCTGAGCGAGAAGACCCAGGCGGCGCTGGTCGAGAAGGACAGCGACAAGCGCGCGGCCATCTATGACGAACTCCAGAAGGAAGTGCTGGCGCGGGGTCCGTTCGTGATCGTATTCCAGCAGACGGAAGTGGCGGGTTACTCGGACAAGCTGAAGAACTACAAACTCGGTCCGAGCTTCGACACCAACTTCCTGCATAGCGTCTCCAAGGAATAGTCGGGTCCAGCCTTGACCATCTCCGACACCAATACGGCGCTTCGGCGCGGCGGAAGCCGCGCCAGGCGTCGGGGACTGGCGATCCTCGGCTTCCTGCTGACGGTCGCGACCACCTTCCTCGGCCTGCTCGCCGTGACCTTCTTCATCGGTCGCGTCGTGCCGATCGACCCGGCCCTGGCGATCGTCGGCGATCGCGCGCCGGCGCACGTGGTCGAGCGCGTCAGGCTCGAACTCGGCCTGCACCTGCCGCTCTACCAGCAGTTCTGGATCTACCTGAAGCAGGCGCTCTCCGGCGATTTCGGCACTTCGGTCCTGACCACCAATCCGGTTCTGACCGACATTAAGCGGGTCTTCCCGGCGACGATCGAGCTTGCGACGGTCGGCACGATCATCGGTGCGGTCCTCGGCGTGCCGCTCGGCGTGCTCGCGGCAGTCAAGCGCGGCTCGCTCATCGACCAGGTCGTGCGGGTGATCGGGCTCGTCGGCTATTCGGTGCCGATCTTCTGGCTCGGCCTGCTTGCCCTCCTGCTCTTCTATGCGAAGCTCAACTGGGTCGCCTATCCGGGCCGGGTGGACATCGTCTACGAATACAGCTTCACACCGGTCACCGGTTTCTTCCTGCTCGATGCTGCCATGCAGCGCCAGTGGGACGTGCTCTGGGATCTCCTGCGGCACATCATCCTTCCGGGCGCGCTGCTCGGCTATTTCTCGCTCGCCTATATCAGCCGCATGACGCGCTCCTTCATGCTCAACGAACTCTCGCAGGAGTATATCGTCGCGGCCCGGGCGAAAGGGTTGTCGGAAGCGCGGATCATCTGGTTCCACGCTCTGCGCAATGCGGCTGTTCCGCTCGTCACGGTGATCGCGCTTTCCTATGCCGGACTTCTCGAGGGCTCCGTGCTGACGGAAACGATCTTCGCCTGGCCCGGGCTCGGGCTCTACATCACCAATTCGCTGCAGAACGCGGACATGAACGCCGTGCTCGGCGGGACCGTCGTCATCGGCTCGGTCTTCGTCGGCATCAACCTCCTGTCCGACCTTCTCTACCGGACGCTCGATCCAAGGACGCGCAACCGATGAGCATCGCCGAGGTCCAACCCAGACCCTACAGCCGCGAGTGGCTTCTTTCCGACCGGCCATCCTCGCGCAGGCAGGCCCGGCTCGGCCGCGCCTATGTCATCTGGCGGCGCTTTGCGGAGAACCGGCTGGCGCTTCTCGGCCTGTTCATCCTGGTTGCCCTTCTGTTCGTGGCCGCGTTCGCCGATGTCCTCGCTCCGCACAATCCGCTGCAGGGCGACCTGCGCAATGCGCGGCTGCTGCCGCCCGGCGCCGACGGCTATATCCTCGGCACGGACGACCAGGGACGGGACATCCTTTCGCGGCTGATCCACGGCTCGCGGCTGACGCTCTTCGTCGTCGTGCTGGTCGCGGTCATAGCCGCGCCCGTCGGCCTCATCGTCGGGACGGTTTCGGGCTATGCGGGCGGCGCTATCGATGCCGTGCTGATGCGCATCACCGACATCTTCCTCGCCTTCCCAAAGCTGGTGCTGGCGCTTGCGCTGGTCGCCGCACTCGGGCCCGGGATCGAGAACGCGATCCTCGCCATCGCCGTCACCTCCTGGCCGCCCTATGCGCGCATCGCCCGCGCCGAGACCATGACCTTCCGCAATTCGGAGTTCATCTCCGCCGTGCGCCTGATGGGGGCATCGCCGCCCCGCATCGTCATGCGCCACGTCATGCCGCTCTGCCTCTCCTCGCTGATCGTCCGGGTCACGCTCGACATGGCGGGCATCATCCTCACGGCCGCGGGTCTCGGCTTCCTCGGCCTCGGCGCGCAACCGCCCCTTCCGGAATGGGGTGCGATGATCGCCTCCGGTCGCAGGTTCATCCTCGACCAGTGGTGGGTCGCCGCCATGCCGGGTCTCGCCATCCTGATCGTCAGCCTCGGCTTCAACCTGCTCGGCGACGGACTTCGCGACGCGCTCGATCCGAAGGAGGCGGGCCAATGACGCCGCTTCTCAGCGTCGAGAACCTGCGCGTCGGCTTTCCCACGCGTACGGGGCTGGTGCAGGCGGTACGCGGCGTTTCCTTCGAGCTCGGCCGGGAGCGCCTCGGCATCGTCGGCGAGTCCGGTTCGGGAAAGTCGCAGACGGGACGCGCCATCATGGGGCTCACGGCGCCGCAGGCGGTCATCACAGCCGAGCGCCTCGCCTTCGGGAACACCGATCTCCTCAGCCTGTCTCCGAAGGAACGGCGCCGGCTGCGCGGCCGGCGCATGGCCATGGTGCTGCAGGACCCGAAATACTCGCTCAACCCGGTGATGACGATCGGCTGGCAGATCGTCGAGACATTGCGGACGCACGAGGATATCGGCCGGTCGGAAGCGAAGGCGAGGGTGCTCGCCATGCTCGAAGCGGTGCAGATTTCCGATCCGGAACGGGTCTTCGGGCTTTATCCGCACGAGGTTTCCGGCGGAATGGGCCAGCGGGCGATGATCGCCATGATGCTGATCTGCGGGCCGGAGCTTCTGATCGCCGACGAACCGACGTCGGCGCTCGACGTGACGGTCCAGATCGAGGTGCTGTCCATCCTCGACAAGCTCGTCGCCGAACGCGGCATGGGGCTGATCTTCATCAGCCATGATCTCCGGCTGGTATCGACCTTCTGCGACCGGGTGCTCGTCATGTATGCCGGGCGGGTCGTCGAGGAGCTTTCCTCGGCGAACCTGCACGAGGCGCGGCATCCCTACACGCAGGGCCTGCTGAACTGCCTGCCGCAGATCGGCAACCATCGCCGTCCGCTTCCGGTCCTGGAGCGGAAGCCGGAGTGGGCCCTATGACGACAGCTCTTTCCGTACGCGATATTACGGTCGTCTACGACGCGTTCGCCGCCCTCGATCGGGTGAGCGTCGACGTCGATCATGGCGAGTCCTTCGGGATCGTCGGAGAGTCGGGTTCCGGCAAGTCGACCCTCTTGCGCGCGGTGACCGGGCTTACCGCCTTCCAGGAAGGGACCCTGACCGTCGATGGACGCGAATATCGCGGCCAGAAGCGCGGCGCGGACTTCTACCGGACCGTCCAGATGGTCTTCCAGGACCCCTACGGATCGCTGCATCCGCGCCAGACGGTGGACCGCCTCCTGCTGGAGCCGCTCGTGATCCACGACTTCGATGAGGTCGACCGGCGGATCGCTCGGGCGCTGGATGAAGTCGGCCTGGGTTCCGGTTTCCGCTTCCGCTATTCGCACCAGCTTTCGGGCGGCCAGCGCCAGCGTGTCGCGATCGCCCGCGCGCTGATCGTCGAGCCGAAGATACTGCTTCTGGACGAGCCGACCTCGGCGCTCGATGCGTCCATACAGGCGGAAATCCTCAACCTCCTCGAACAGGCCCGCCGGGACCGGAGCCTGACCTTCGTGATGGTCAGCCACGATCTCGGCGTCATCAGCCACATGTGCGAACGTGTCGCCGTGATGAAGGGCGGCCAGGTGGTGGAAACGGTACCGGTCGATGCGCTCGAGAAGCGGGAGTTCTCGCAGGACTATACCCGCCGGCTGCTGGCCGCCAGCGAGGGCTTTCGCCGTGACTGACCGGAGGGCAGGAGAATGAACCTTCGTGCCCTCATGTATTTCGACGAGGTCGTCCGCACCAATTCGATGCGGGCGGCGGCCGAGAACCTCAATGTCGCGGCGACCGCGGTCAGCCGCCAGATCGAGAACCTCGAAGAGTATTTCGGCGCCCAGCTCGTGGAGCGGACCAATCGCGGCATCCGGCTTACGGCCGCCGGCCGCCTGCTGGCGGAGCGGGCGGGACGGACCCTTCGCGAACTGGAGCATGTCCACCAGCTGATCTGCGATCTCCAGGGACTGGAGGGAGGAAGGGTCTCGATCCACGCCAACGGCGCCACGGTCGCGAACGTCATTGCGCCGGTGCTTGCCGAATTCAGTATCCGTCATCCGAAGCTGCGGTTCGAGGTCGCGATCACCAGTGCCCGGCAGGCCATCGAGGCGCTCGGCACCGGCGAGGCCGATCTCGCGGTCTCCCTCTTCGCGCCCTCGGTTTCCGGGGTGAAGCTGCGGATGCGTTCGGCGATCGTCTATGACGTCATCGTCAACCCGGCCGAGCCGGCGGCGAAGGCGGGCGAGATCACCCTGCAGCAACTGGCGCGCATGCCGCTTGCGCTGCCCGAGCGCGGCTTTACGGCCCGGCAGGCGATCGAGGAAATCTTCGCCGGGGAAGGGATCGGTCTCGATCCGGTCTTCGTCAGCAGTTCCGTCGAAATGCTCAAGGAACTGGTCCTGCGCGGGGCCGCGGTGACGCTGCTACCCGCACTTTCCGTCCGGCGGGAGACCGACGCAGGCCTGCTGGTCGCCGTGCCTGTGGCGGAGGGCAAGGCCATCCACACCTCGATCGATCTCTGCGTATCTGCCGACCGGCAATTGTCCCATGCGGCGAACGCACTGGCGCAGTTCATCGAGGATTACATGGATCCGAAGGCCGTAAAGCCGGGATGACGCACCGCGGGCGCTGGCTGTGTAGTCCTTTCGGCTACGCAACCTAGCATTTGTTGCTATTGTGTGTCCGCGAGGGAAATGCCATATGCGTTCCTGGTTCTTTCCAGCCGGAGGCTCGCCATGCGTATCCGTTTTCCGCTCAGCGCCGTTGCGACCAGCGCCTTTCTCGCAACTGCAGTCATGGCGACCATCCTGCCCGGCGAGGCGGCCTCCGCGCCTAAGACATCCGCCACGATCGGCATGGCGGTCGAGCCGACGGGCCTTGACCCGACCATCGCTGCACCCGTCGCGATCGGCCAGGTCACCTGGCAGAACATCTTCTAGGGACTGACCACGATAGACCGGAACGGGGAGATAAAGCCGCAGCTGGCCCAAAGCTGGGATATTTCCGAGGACGGGCTGACATATACATTCAAGCTCCGCGAGGGCGTCACCTTCCACGACGGCGAAGTCTTCGATTCATCCGTCGCGAGGTTCACGATCGAGCGGGCGCGAGGCGAAGATTCGGTCAATCCGCAGAAGCGCTATTTCGCGACGATCGAATCCGTCGAGACGCCTGACCCGCAGACGCTCGTGCTGAAGCTGTCCAAGCCGACCGGCAGCCTTCTCTACTGGCTGGCATGGCCCTCTTCCAGCATGGTGGGCACCCGCTCCGCCGACAACAACAAGACCACGCCGATCGGCACCGGCCCCTTCACCTTCGTCCGCTGGGCCAAGGGTGACAAGGTGGAGCTGGCGCGCAACCCGAACTACTGGAACCCCGATGCTGCGGCCAGGCTGGAGACGGTCGCGTTCCGCTTCGTGCCGGATCCCCAGGCGCAGGCCGCGGCGCTCAAGGCCGGGGACGTGGATGCCTTCCCGGAATTCGGGGCGCCCGAGCTGATGCACAGCTTCGACGGCGA
>JAEZHO010000281.1 GCA_023416545.1 Pseudomonadota bacterium | reverse complement strand
TGTACCGCTACCAGCGGCACGTCTACGACCTGACGAGAAAATACTATCTGCTCGGCCGCGACCGGGCGATCGCCGGCCTGCAGGTCCCCGAGGGCGGACGACTGCTGGAAGTGGGATGCGGAACGGGTCGAAACCTGATCGCTGCCCACCGCCTCTACCCCGCCGCCCGGCTGTACGGGCTCGACATATCCGCCGAGATGCTGGCGAGCGCCCGCCGGCACTTCGCCCGGCGCGCCCAAAGCCCGGTCCTGATGCGCGCCAACGCGGCCGGGTTCAGGGCGACCGACTTCGCGACCGAAGGCTTCGACCGGGTGCTCATCTCCTATGCCCTGTCGATGCTCCCCGACTGGGAAGGCGCAATCGATGCCGCGCTTGACGCGCTTGCCCCCGGCGGCTCCCTGCACATCGTCGATTTCGGCCAGCAGGAACGCCTCCCGCGCTGGTTCAGGTCTCTTCTCGTCGTCTGGCTGAAACGCTTCCACGTGACGCCCCGCGCCGGCCTCCTAGCGGCGCTCGAAGCAAGGCTCGAAAGGGCCGACGCCGACGTGATCTTCGAGGAAATCCTCGGCGGCTATGCCTGGCATGCAATCGTGCGAAGGCGCGGCTGACGCGTTTCCCTTTCCGCCCCCCTTGCAGCCCCGCTTGTAGCCCCTCTTGCCAGCGCCCGGGTTTTGCGGCGTTATGTGGCACGAGAGTGCAACTCAGGGAACGCTCCGGCGCCGCCTGACCCAGCAGACGGAATTTGCATGTACCGGCTTTCCCTCGCGCTCCTTGCGGCATCGCTCCTGCTCAGCGGCTGCACGGTCGCGGCCTATGACGCGCTCAGCACGGAATCGATCGCCAAGCCGCGCTTCGGGGACAATGATCCGGTCAATTTCGGACAGCGCCATCCGCAGCTCCACGACGTCCACGGCATCGATGTATCCAAATGGAACGGCGAGATCGACTGGCCCGCAGCCCGCAAGTCGGGCGTCGCCTTCGCCTTCGTCAAGGCGACCGAGGGCAAGGACCGGATCGATTCGGCCTTCGAGCGCAACTGGCGTGGCGCCGCGGCGGCCGGCCTTCCGCACGCGCCCTACCACTTCTATTATTTCTGCTCGACCGCCGACGAACAGGCGGACTGGTTCATCCGCAACGTGCCCAAGGCCGCCGTCCGGCTTCCGCCGGTCCTCGACGCGGAGTGGAACCACGCATCGCCGACCTGCAAGCTGCAGCCACCGCCCGCCACCGTGAGAGCGTCGCTGCAGCGGTTCATGGACCGGATCGAGGCCCATTACGGCAAGCGGCCGATCATCTACACCACGGTCGATTTCCACCGCGACAACCTCGTCGGCCATTTCGACGACTACCACTTCTGGGTCCGCTCCACCGCCGCGCATCCGGAGGATATCTACGCGTCGCGAACCTGGGCTTTCTGGCAGTATACGGCGACCGGCGTCGTGCCCGGCCTCAACGGCGATACCGATATCAACGTCTTTGCTGGAACGCAGAAGAGCTGGCAGGCCTGGGTGGCCACTGTCTCCGACTGAGACGAGGGTGCCGCCCGCCTTGTGCGCCCACCCCTTTGCCTGACCGGCTGCTGCCGCGCTTCCGTCACAATGTTTGCCGAGACGATGAGGACGCTCATCGCATGGAGAACCCGAATGTCGCCTGTCCGTAGCCTCGCCCTGTCCGCCCTCCTGTCGACATGCATCGCCCTTCCCGCCGCCGCGCAGAGCTGCGGCGGAGACCTCGGCGCCTTCCTCGCGGGCGTCAGGGCCGAAGCGGTGGCGAAGGGCATTCCCGCCGAGGTCGCGGACCGGGCCCTTTCCGGTGCAAGGATCGACGAGAAGGTCCTCTCCCGCGACCGGGCCCAGGGCGTCTTCAAGCAGACCTTCCTGGAATTCTCGCAGCGGACGGTCAGCAAGGCGCGCCTCGACATCGGCAGCCAGAAGATCCGGCAGTATGCGGATGTCTTCCAGCGGGCCGAGCAGGAGTTCGGCGTTCCCGCCGGCGTCATCGCCGCCTTCTGGGCGATGGAGACGGACTTCGGCGTCGTCCAGGGCGACTTCAACACCCGCAACGCGCTCGTGACCCTTGCCCACGACTGTCGCCGGCCGGAGCTTTTCCGGCCGCAATTGCTGGCGCTGGTCGAGATGGTGCAGCACGGCGACCTTGAGCCGGAGACCAATACCGGGGCTTGGGCCGGCGAGATCGGACAAGTGCAGATGCTGCCCGAGGACATCATCGCCTATGGCATCGACGGCGACGGCGACGGGCATGTCAACGTCAAGGACAGCGCGCCCGACGCGATCCTGACGGCGGCGAAGTTCATCCAGAGCCTCGGCTTCCGCCGTGGCGAGCCCTGGATACAGGAGGTCACCCTGCCGGCCGATCTCCCCTGGGAGAGGACCGGCCTCGGCAACGAGGTACCGGCGTCCGAATGGTTTGCGATGGGCGTCGAGCCGCGCGACGGCAATACCGGGTTCGGGTCCCTCCCCGCTGCCGTGGTGCTGCCGCAGGGCCGCAATGGCCCGGCCTTCCTGACCTATCCCAACTTCAACATCTACCTGGAATGGAACCAGTCCTTCATCTACACGACCTCGGCCGCCTACTTCGCGACCCGGCTGATGGGGGCTCCGGCCTACCAGAAGGGCAACCCGGCGACCGGTCTGGACGACGCCTCCATGAGGTCGCTGCAGACCAAGCTGCAGTCCCTTGGGCACGATGTCGGCAAGGTGGACGGGATCCTCGGTTCCGGCACCCGCCGCGCGGTACAGAAGGAACAGGCCCGGCTCGGCATCCCTGCCGACGGCTGGCCGACGCAGGAACTTCTGCAGGCGCTCTGATCGGGCGGGTCAACGGGCGCGGCCACACTGCCGGCGAGGAAGGGAGTAACGGATGTCGACAGCCTCCAGCCCGCGCCTGACGCTCACGTCATGGGCCCTGTTGCTGCTCCTCGGACTGATCTGGGGCGGCTCCTTCTTCTTCGGGCGGATCGCGGTCCTTGAAGTGCCGCCCTTCACGCTCGTCTTCCTGCGGCTCTCGCTGGCGGCGGTCGCCCTGCACGTCTATCTGCACGGGCGATTCGGCCTCTACGCGACGATCCGCAGCCGCTGGCGGGATTTCGTCATCCTGGGCTTCATCAACAACGCCTTGCCGCACACGCTGATCTTCTTCGGCCAGACGGAGATCGGGGCCGGCCTTGCCTCCATCCTCAACGCGACGACGCCGATCTGGACAGTACTCATAGCCAACCGCTGGACGACCGATGAACAGCTCACCGCCGGAAAGATCGCCGGCTGCCTGACCGGGCTTGCGGGAACGGTTATCCTTCTGGGGCCTGCCGTGACCTCGGCCGCGCATGCGCCGTTTTGGGCCCTCACGCTCCCGATCCTGGCCGCGGTCTGCTACGGGATTGCCGGCATCTTCGGCAAGCGCTTCCGCGACGTACCGGCGCCGGTGACCGCCACCGGCCAATTGACCGCCTCTTCCCTCATGATGCTGCCCGTCGCCCTTCTCGCGGATCAGCCATGGTCGCTGCCGATGCCCGGAACGGCGGCGATCCTTGCAATCCTCGGCCTGGCGCTGGTGTCCACCGCCTTCGCCTACCTCCTCTTCTTTCGCCTCCTGACGCTCGCCGGGGC
>JAEZHO010000324.1 GCA_023416545.1 Pseudomonadota bacterium | reverse complement strand
TCGACGCCGGTTTCCTTCTCGACGATGGACGCCAGCGTGACGAACTCCTCCTTGGTCTGGATCGGGAGATCGGGGTCGCGCTTTTCCCATACCTGGTCGATCAGCCGTTCCTGCGCAGCACGCATCTGCTGGACGATCTCGGCACGCTTGGTGCCGCGGGAGAACTTGTAGGTATCGGGACGGAGGCTTCCTTCCGGCGGCAGTTCGGCCGGCAGATCGCCCTCCAGGACCGGATCCTCGGCGAGACGGAGCATCATCTGGCGAACGGTCAGGCCTTCCGGCAGCACGACGGAGTAGAGGATGGATTTCCCGGATTCCAGGAGTTCCATGATCTCCTTCATCGAGGCTCCCGCCTTGATGTCGTATTCGCCGGCCTTCAGCGTGCCGCCGTCGCGCAGATAGGTTGCGCTGACATAGCGGAAGACGCGCGCGTCCGAGATGATCCCGTTGCGCTCGAGGTTGTTGGCGATCTCGGCGAGGCCATTGCCTGCCCGCACCATGAAATGGGTGTTGGTCTCCAGCGGCCCGGGCTGCTGGAAGCTGGTGATCATGTAGTAGAAGCCGGCGACCGCGACGACGCAGACGATCACCACCATGGTCATGACGAAGTTCAGGAAGATCACGAGCTGGCTGCGCGCCTTGCGCGAGCGCCGCGGCGGGCCCGGTACGCGCTCCGGCTTCAGGGCCTCGTTGGGAGACTTGGGGATGATCGGTCCGTGACCGTTGCCGGGATTGTGCGGCGTCTCGGCCATATGACTGTCGTTGTTCAATGTGCCCCCCTAGAATGCACGGTCGTTACCGCTTATTGGCCAACCAATACGGCAAAAACAGGTTCGATGACAGGTCGCCGGGCACAGCTCGCGCCCGGCCCGGGCAGGATCATGCGTCGTAGCGGCGCAGGACGAGCGAGGCGTTGGTGCCCCCGAATCCGAAGGAGTTCGACAGGGCCACGTTGATCTCGCGGGACCGCGCCTTGTGCGGCACGAGGTCGATCGCCGTCTCGACGTCCGGATTGTCGAGGTTCAGGGTCGGCGGCGCGATGTTGTCACGGATCGCCAGCGTGGAGAAGATGGCCTCGACGGCACCGGCGGCACCGAGCAGGTGGCCGATGGAGGACTTCGTCGACGACATCGAGATCTTCGACGCGGCATTGCCGACGAGACGCTCGACGGCGCCGAGCTCGATCGTGTCGGCCATGGTCGAGGTGCCGTGGGCATTGATGTAGTCGACATCGGCGGGCGCAAGGCCGGCGCGCTTCAGCGCCATGGTCATGCAGCGGAACGCGCCGTCACCGTCCTCGGAGGGCGCAGTGATGTGGAAGGCGTCGCCGGAGAGGCCGTAGCCGACGATCTCGGCATAGATCTTCGCACCGCGGGCCTTGGCGTGTTCGAGTTCTTCCAGCACCACGATGCCGGCGCCCTCGCCCATGACGAAACCGTCGCGGTCGCGGTCATAGGGGCGCGAGGCCTTCTGCGGGTCGTCGTTGTGCTGCGTGGAGAGGGCCTTGCAGGCCGCAAAGCCGGCAAGCGCGATCCGCGAGATCGGTGATTCGGCGCCGCCCGCCACCATCACGTCGGCATCGCCGAGCGCGATCAGCCGCGCGGCATCGCCGATGGCATGGGCGCCGGTGGAGCAGGCCGTGACAACCGCGTGATTGGGGCCGCGGAGCTTGTGGCGGATCGAGACCTGTCCGGAGATCAGGTTGATGAGGCGGCCCGGAATGAAGAAGGGCGAGATCCGCCGCGGGCCCTTTTCCTTGAGGGTATAGCCGGCCTCCACGATGCCTTCGAGCCCGCCGATGCCCGAGCCGATCAGAACGCCCGTGGCGATCTGGTCCTCGTCGGTCTGCGGGTGCCAGCCGGCATCGTCGAGCGCCATTTCGGCGGCGGCCATGCCGTAGACGATGAAGGGATCGACCTTGCGCTGGTCCTTCTGCTCCATCCAGTCGTCGGGATTGAAGGTGCCCTCGGAGCCGTCGCCGGTGGGGATGCGGCAGGCGATCTTGGCCGGCAGGTCCTCGACCTCGAATTCCGCAACCTTCCTGGCCGCGTTCTGGCCGGCCAGCAGCCTCTGCCAACTGACCTCGGTTCCGCATCCGAGAGGAGATACCATGCCGGTACCGGTGATAACGACACGTCTCATCGCCAGCGTCCCACCCTTAGTCGTAGTCATATTCCATTTATTGAAACGGCCCGAACGAGCGGGCCGCCAAAGGAACCGAGCATGTCAGTTCCGCAACAATAACGAGAAAATCAGGCCTGGGCCTTCTCGATGAACTTGATCGCGTCGCCAACCGTCAGGATGGAGTCAGCCGCGTCGTCCGGGATTTCGACGCCGAATTCTTCTTCGAAGGCCATGACCAGTTCGACAGTGTCGAGCGAGTCCGCGCCGAGATCGTCGATGAAGCTTGCGCCTTCGACAACCTTGTCGGCATCGACGCCGAGGTGATCAATAACAATTTTCTTAACGCGTTCTGCGATATCGCTCATGTCGGTTTCCTCGACCTTTGTCTTTTCGGATGCCTCGATGGCATCCGTACCCTGTTGAAAACCTGCGCCGCCCAGATCAGGCTACGCGGGCAAACCCGTTCAACCCTTCGCAGGTTCCGATCATCGCCGCGAAGGCGCAATGATCCCCTGCTTTTCGGGGCGACTGTCCACAGTCATGGCCCGCTTAACATGCTTTCCAAGTTCCGCAAAGCCAGAATTTGTTCCCCGCCAAGGCACCCACAGGCGAGTGCCTCCGGCGGGAACGCCGTCCTCAGATCATCGCCATGCCGCCGTTGACGTGCAGCGTCTGGCCCGTGACGTAGCCCGCCTCGTTGGAAGCGAGATAGAGAACCGCGGCGGCGATGTCGGCGCCGGCGCCCATCCGCTTCATGGGGATGGCCCCGAGGATGGCGTCCTTCTGCTTGTCGTTCAGCTTGCCGGTCATGGCGCTTTCGATGAAGCCCGGGGCGACGCAGTTCACGGTCACGTTGCGGGTCGCGATTTCCTGCGCCAGCGATTTCGAGAAGCCGATCATGCCGGCCTTGGAGGCGCAGTAGTTCGTCTGGCCGGGGTTGCCGGTGACGGCGACGACGGACGTGATGTTGATGATGCGGCCGAAGCGCCGGCGCATCATCGGATGGGTCAGTTCCCGCGTCAGGCGGAACATCGAGCTCAGGTTGACCTCCAGGACATTGTCCCAGTCCTCGTCGCTCATGCGCACGAACAGGCCGTCCTTGGTGATCCCGGCATTGTTGACGAGGATGTCGACGCCGTCGAGCTCGGCTTCGGCCTTCTCGCCCAGCGCCTTGACCTCGGCCCGGTCGGAAAGATTGGCCGGGAAAATCTTGACGCGGTCGCCCAGTTCCGAGGCGAGCGCCTCGAGCTTTTCGACGCGCGTGCCGTGCAGGCCGACGGTGGCGCCCTGCCTGTGGAGCATGCGGGCGATCTCCTCGCCGAGGCCGCCGGTCGCGCCGGTCACCAGTGCCTTTCGGCCGGTCAGGTCAAACATGGTCATATTCCCTTCGGATTTGGTCAGCCAAGAATGGCGGCAAGTGCGGTCTCGATATCGGCGGGCGTGTTGATCGCCGTACCGGATATGCTCTTGTCGATGCGGCGGGCAAGCCCGGTCAGCACCTTGCCGGAGCCGACCTCGTAGAGTTCGGTGACACCGTTGCCGGCAAACCACTCGACGGTTTCGCGCCAGCGAACCTGGCCGGTCACCTGGCTGACGAGCAGGTCGACGATCTCGCCTGCGTCGGTGACAGGGGCGGCGCGGACATTGGCGACCAGGGGAACGACCGGATCGTGCTTCTCGACGCCGGCGAGGGCGTGCCGCATGGCATCGGCCGCCGGAGACATCAGCGCGGAATGGAACGGTGCGGACACGGGCAGCATGATGGCGCGCTTGGCGCCCTTCTCCGTCGCCAGCGCGGCAGCCTTCTCGACCGCCGCCTTCGAACCGGAGATGACGAGCTGGCCGCCACCGTTGTCGTTGGCGATCTGGCACACACCCGCGGCCGCGGCATCGCGGCAGACAGCCTCGACGTCGCCGTGCTCAAGCCCGATGATCGCAGCCATGGCGCCCTCGCCCACCGGGACGGCCGACTGCATGGCATTGCCGCGGATGCGCAGGAGCCGCGCGGTGTCGGCCAGCGAGAAGGTTCCCGCGGCGCAGAGAGCGGAATACTCGCCCAGCGAATGGCCGGCGACGTAGGATACCTTGTCCGCGAGCTTCAGCCCGCGCGCTTCCATGACGCGGATGGCGGCGATCGACACGGCCATCAGGGCAGGCTGGGCATTCGCCGTCAGCGTCAGGGTTTCCTCCGGACCATTCCACATGACCTCGGAGAGTTTCTGGTCCAGCGCATCGTCGACTTCCTGGAAGACCGCGCGGGCCTCCGGAAAGGCATCGGCGAGATCCTTGCCCATGCCGACCGACTGGCTTCCCTGGCCCGGGAACGTGAACGCTATGCTCATGGGATGACTTCCTTCCCGTCTCGTTTTTTGCCTTCCCATTCACGTTCCCGCCGCGGGAGTCAAGGCAAAGCGCCCCGGCGCGTCACTCGTCCCCGGCGATCGCCCGGGGCAGTTCCGCCCGGCCCTGCGTTCGAAAACCTGCTTGCCTCTGTCGGGAGCGCCCGGATAGGACGAGCCTGCCGACGCTTGCGCGACACGAATTCCCGCCTAAACTTCCGCCACCTTCCAGGACAGGACTGACTTCATGAAATTCAATCGATTGGGACGCACGGACATTTCCGTGTCGGAGATTTGCCTCGGGACGATGACCTGGGGCTCGCAGAACAGCGAGGCCGAAGCGCACGCGCAGATGGACCACGCGCTGGAAGCCGGCATCAACTTCTTCGACACAGCCGAACTCTATCCGACCACGCCGGTCAGCGCTGACACATACGGGCGCACCGAGGAATTCATCGGAACATGGCTGAAGAAGAGCGGCCGGCGCGGCGATGTCGTGCTCGCCACCAAGGCGGCCGGGAGCGGGCGCCCGCATATCCGCGACGGCCGCAAGCTGGACGGCGCGAGCGTGCGCGAGGCGCTGGACGCAAGCCTTCTCCGGCTTCAGATCGACCACGTCGACCTCTACCAGATCCACTGGCCGAACCGCGGCAGCTACCATTTCCGGCAGTGCTGGAGCTTCGACGCCTCGACGCAGGATCGCGCCCGTTCGACGGAGGAGATCGATGAGATCCTCTCCACGCTCGGCGAACTGGTGAAGGAGGGCAAGATCCGCGCCATCGGCCTTTCCAACGAGAGCGCCTGGGGGACGCTCACCTATCTGCGGCTTGCAGAGGAGAAGGGCCTGCCGCGCGTCGCGTCGATCCAGAACGAGTACAACCTCCTCTATCGCCAGTTCGACCTCGACCTTGCCGAAGTCTCGCACCACGAGGATGTCGGGCTTCTCGCCTATTCGCCCCTCGCCGCCGGAATCCTGGCCGGCAAGTATCTCGACGGCGCACGTCCCGAAGGATCGCGCGCGACGATCAACAGCGATCTCGGGGGCCGGCTCCAGCCGCTTCAGGAGCCCGCGGTGAAGGCCTACAGGGACGTCGCCGCAAGGCACGGCCTGGACCTCGCCCAGATGTCGCTCGCCTTCTGTCTCGGCCGCCCCTTCATGACGTCCGTGATCATCGGCGCGACGAGCATGGAGCAACTGAAGACGGCGTTCGCCGCCAAGGATGTCGTCCTGAACGACGATGTGCTGGAGGATATCGCCAGGGTGTACCGCCAGTATCCGATGCCGATCTGAACACGCATTGTTCCGACCGATCACCGCGGTGGCGGTCGGTTCGCTCCCCATGCGCCACCGCACGCCCCGGTTAACCATACTGGGCGTGCGGACGAAAGGCGGCGCCGGCCGCCAACGCGGTTGGTTAACCTTATCGGGCAACCCTGTTTGCGGGTTTCGGTTGCCAATCCGCCGGCGATGCGGCTTCCTTCAAGGCATGACATCGGCAAGCCACGAAAATCACTCAACCGCCACCGTCCCGGCAGGCGATCGTGCACTTGAGTTCGACTTCAACGTGCGGGCGCCCTTGCGCGCCCATATCGCCAGATGCGTCAACGCCGGCTGGAAGCCGGACGAGATCCTGCTGGCGCTCGCGGAAGCGGCGGACGAGATCGTCCAGGACCGCAACCTGTCCGGCGAACTACGCCTCGCCGCCCGCCAGGGCACTCCGGAAGACCCGAAACCGGCGTCGTCCGCCGAGGGCTGAGATATCTATCCGGCTTTTGCCCTGCCGATCCGTCGCATCCCCAAAAGGCACGAGGCGACTTGCTTTCTCGCCAGAAATCCGTATAAGCGCGCCTGTTCGAAACACCCGGTCCTTCTGGCTGGTGGCTGAACGGAGGGTAGGCCCGGGCAACCGGGCTGCATGGACCACAAGGTCCAGGCCTCCCGTGTCTCCGCTCTCGACCGTCTCGATCAAACAACTTTTCTTGCTTGGCGTCAGCCTCTCAGGAGCAGTCGTTGAGGCTTAGCCGCCGAAGTCCGGGTGAACACAACCGCAAGAAAAGGCAAAGCTTACATGGCTCTTTACGAACACGTATTCCTTGCCCGGCAGGATGTTTCCGCACAGCAGGTTGATGCCCTCGTAGAACAGTACAAGGGCGTCATCGAAGCTAACGGCGGCAAGGTCGGGCGCGTAGAAAACTGGGGCCTCAAGTCCCTCACCTACCGCATCAACAAGAACCGCAAGGCTCATTACGCCCTGATGGACATCGACGCACCGGCTGCTGCCGTGCATGAGATGGAACGCCAGATGCGCATCAACGAAGACATTCTTCGCTACATGACGATCGCCGTCGAGAAGCACGAAGAAGGTCCGTCCGCGATGATGCAGAAGCGCGACCGCGACGACCGCCCGCGTGGCGACCGCCCCGGCTTCGGCGATCGTGATCGCGGCCCCCGTCCGGACCGTGGTCCGCGCGAAGGCGGCTTCGAGCGTCGTCCGCGCGAAGACCGCGCGTAATCGAGCTTAAGGAGAAAAGAATATGGCTGAAGCATCCTCTGCTCCCGTACGCCGCCCGTTCCACCGCCGTCGCAAGACCTGCCCCTTCTCGGGCGCGAATGCACCGCGGATCGACTACAAGGACGTACGCCTCCTGCAGCGCTACATTTCCGAGCGCGGCAAGATCGTTCCGTCCCGCATCACGGCCGTTTCCCAGAAGAAGCAGCGCGAACTGGCCAAGGCCATCAAGCGCGCCCGCTTCCTCGGCCTGCTGCCCTACGTCGTAGCGTAATGACTGGGACCCGCTGAACGCTGTTCGGCGGGTCCTCTCCCTTCCGCGATGGGCGCGGATCGGAACATTCGAAATCCCATGTTGGGGACGAAGGACCAGAGACATCCGTCGGGTCGCCTCCCCTAACTGCTCGATTTGGCAGGACAGCGAGACCGTGAAGACATCGAACCAGACAATTTTGCCGGTCGGCATCCTCGCCGGCGTCGTTGCAACCCTGCTTGCGCTGGGTGCGATGGCACAGCTGTCGTTCGCTGTCGTCATCTACGCCGCATCCGCCCTGCCTATCCTGATTGCCGGCCTCGGCTGGGGCAATCGCGCCGCCATCACGGCCGTCGTCACGGCCGCCGTCCTGGGCGCACTGCTCATCTCGCCGACCTTCGCGGCGACGATGGCGATCTTCACGCTCATTCCCGCAGGCTGGCTGTCGCATCTGGCGAACCTTGCGCGCCCTGCCACCGAGATCGGCGGCCCGGATCGTCTCCTCGCCTGGTATCCGCTGTCGGACATTCTCCTGCATCTCTGCACCCTGGTCACGCTGGCGATGATCGCGCTCGGTGTCGTCATCGGCTACGGGCCGGAGCTGACCGACGAGCTCGTCGACATGATGACCTCGGCATTCCAGGCGCAGGACCCCTCGTTCGCGCCCGACCCGGAAAGCCTGGCGCAGACCAAGCAGATGTTCATCCTGATGCTGCCGATGGTCCAGGCGGGGCTGTGGGTGCTGATGCTGTTTGCCGCATTCTACATCGCCATCCGCGTCGTTTCCCGCTCGCCCCGCGCCCTTCGTCCGCGCGAGGACATGCCTTCGGCGCTGCGCATGAACCGCAACGCGATCTTCGTCTTCCTGGCCGGCATCCTCCTGACCTTCCTCGGCGGCGTCCCGGCGATGATCGGCGCCACCATATTCGGAGCGTTCGGCGCCGGCTTCCTGATGGCCGGCTTCGCCTCCCTGCATTTCCGGAGCAAGGGCAAGGACTGGCGCCTGCCGGCACTCGTGCTTGCCTACATCTCCTCGCTGCTGGCACTGCCGGCCTTCTTCATCCTCGTGCTCGGCCTGGTCGATACCCGGCGAACGGTCGCGCTCTCGCCGGCACGCGAAGATCAACCCGAAAAATCAAACTAACCGAAACTCGAAAGGACAAACCCATGGAAGTCATTCTCCTTGAACGGATTGCCCGGCTCGGCCAGATGGGCGAGACCGTAAAGGTCCGCGACGGCTACGCCCGCAACTACCTCCTGCCGCAGGGCAAGGCGCTGCGCGCCAACGAGGCCAACAAGAAGCGCTTCGACGCCGAGCGTTCGACGCTCGAAGCCCGCAACCTCGAGCGCCGCTCGGAAGCCCAGAAGGTTGCCGACGCGCTTGAAGGCAAGACCTTCGTCATGGTCCGTTCCGCCGGCGAAACCGGCCAGCTCTACGGCTCGGTTGCTGCTCGCGACATCATCGAGGCACTGGCCGCCGAAGGCTTCAACATCGGCCGCAACCAGGTCGACCTCAGCCTGCCGATCAAGACCATCGGCCTGCACAAGGTAACCCTGCTGCTGCACGCTGAAGTCGAGATCGAAATCCAGATCAACGTCGCCCGCTCGGCCGAAGAAGCAGAACGCCAGGCAAAGGGCGAGACCCTTACCTCGGCAGACGCCATCTACGGCGTCGACGAAGACGCACTGCGTCCGGAAGACTTCTTCGATCCGGATGCGGACCGGGACGGCGACGAAGAGTAATCTTCATCGACAGACCTCTGGAAAAGGCCCCCGGCGGATACCGCCGGGGGCCTTTTCTTTTAGAGCGATGACCGGGACGAGGTGCCCGCTCAAGCCGCCAGGCGCTTGCCGGCGGCGTCGAAGGCGTGGATCGCCGCCCGACCGGCCGAGATGGCGATCGTTGCGCCGACGGCGATACCGGACCGTCCGGGCACGCGGAAGACGACCGTCTCGCCATTGGCGAACGAGCCGTAGACGTAGCTTTCGGCTCCGACCAGTTCGACCGCATCCACCCGTACCTGGCCCTTGAAATCGGAGGGAGCGGCAGCGTCGGCGATGACGATATCTTCCGGGCGGATGCCGACCGTATCGACATTGCCGGCAATTCCCGCGGTCTCGGACAGCGCCCAGCCGCTCCCCTCGCCCGACTGGCGCTTCAGCAGGTTCATGGATGGAGACCCGATGAAGGTCGCGACGAAGGTGGAGGCAGGCCGCTCGTAGAGTTCGATCGGCGTGCCGACCTGCTCGATCCTTCCGCCATTGAGGACCACCAGCCGGTCTGCCAGCGTCATCGCCTCCATCTGGTCGTGGGTCACGTAGACGCTGGTCGTCGCCAGCGACCGCTGCAGGCGACGGATCTCCACGCGCATCTGGACGCGCAGCTTCGCATCGAGGTTGGAAAGCGGCTCGTCGAACAGGAAGGCGGCCGGCTTGCGGACGATCGCCCGCCCCATGGCCACGCGCTGCCTCTGTCCGCCCGACAGTTGCCGGGGCTTGCGCTCGAGGAACTGCTCGATCTCCAGCGCTTTCGCCGCCTCGGTGATGCGGCGATCGATCTCGTCCTTCGGCGTGTTGCGGTTCTTGAGCCCGTAGGCGAGGTTCTGGCGGACCGTCATGTGCGGATAGAGCGCGTAGTTCTGGAACACCATGGCGATGTCGCGCTGCGACGGCTCGAGCTGGTTGACGACGCGGTCGCCGATGACGATCTCGCCTCCCGAGATGCTTTCCAGACCGGCGATCATGCGCAGGAGTGTAGACTTGCCGCAGCCGGACGGGCCGACGAGCACGATCATCTCGCCGTCCTCGATTTTCAGCGAGACACCCTTGATCGCCTCGATATTGCCGCCATAGACCTTGCGGACATCCTTCAGTTCAATTCCGGCCATTACTTTTCAGTCTCCACAAGACCCTTGACGAACCAGCGCTGCATCAGAACCACCACCAGCACAGGCGGGATGATCGCGAGCACCGCGGTGACCATGACGTAGTTCCACGGAGTGGACGCGTCGGTGAAATCGACCATGCGCCGCAGCCCGATGATGATGGTGTTCATCTTCGCGTCGTTGGTGACGAGAAGCGGCCAGAGATACTGCGTCCAGCCGTAGATGAAGAGGATGACGAAGAGCGCCGCGATGTTGGTCTTCGACAGGGGAAGCAGGATGTCCTTCATGAAGCGGAAGGGCCCGGCATTGTCGATGCGGGCGGCTTCGACCATTTCTCCCGGAATCGTCAGGAAGAACTGACGGAACAGGAAGGTGGCCGTCGCCGAGGCCATCAGCGGCAGCGTCAGTCCGGCATAGGTATCGAGCAGGCCGAGATCGACGATCACCTTGTAGGTCGGCAGGATGCGGACCTCCACCGGCAGCATCAGTGTGATGAAGATCATCCAGAAGAAGCCCATCCGGAACGGGAAGCGAAAGAAGACGATCGCAAAGGCGGACAGGAAGGAAATGACGATCTTTCCGATGGCGATCGCCATCGCCACCACGAAGGTGTTGAAGAGCAGGCGTTCCAGACTGACGCCGACGACCTGCTCCAGTCCTCCGGACATGGCGCCCGAATAGTTCTCGATCAGGTGGTCGCCCGGCAGCAGCGACATCGGCGGACGGATGATTTCCACCGAGGTCATCGTCGAGGCGATGAAGGTGTAGTAGATCGGAAAGGCGACGATGATGATGCCGATGACCAGCATCAGGTGGGCCATCAGCCTCGCGAGGGGACGGTTCTCGATCATGGGCGGACCTCAGCCATAGTGCACCTTCTTTTCCACGAAGCGGAACTGGAAGGCCGTCAGCGCGATAACGATCACCATCAGCACGACGGACTGGGCCGCCGAGGAACCGAGGTTCAGGTTTACGAAGCCGTCGTTGTAGACCTTGTAGACCAGCGTCTCCGTGGCCTTGGCGGGGCCGCCGCCGGTGACGGCATGGATGATGCCGAAGGTATCGAAGAAGGCGTAGACGGTGTTGACGACCAGCAGGAAGAAGGTGGTCGGGGCGAGCAGCGGGAAGATGATCGTCCAGAAGCGGCGCGTGCCGCGCGCGCCGTCGATCGCCGCCGCCTCCAGAAGCGACTTCGGGATCGCCTGGAGGCCTGCCACGAAGAACAGGAAATTGTAGCTGATCTGCTTCCACGCCGCCGCGACGACGACGAGCAGCATCGCCTGGTTTCCGTCGAGAAGCGGATCCCACATGATACCGTTGCGACGCAGGATGTAGGCGAAGGTGCCCATCGCCGGATTGAACATGAAGAGCCACAGCATGCCGGCCACGGCAGGCGCGACCGCATAGGGTATGATCATGAAGGTCCGGTAGAAGCTGCGGCCGCGCGCGACGAGATCTGCGGCCGTTGCGTGCAGGAGCGCCGTTCCCATCGCCAGCAAGGCAGTGAGCATGCTGAACACGATCGTCACCTGCACGGAATGCAGGTAATTCGGATCATTGAATATCGCGGTGAAATTGGCGAGGCCGACGAACGCGCTTCGCAGCCCGAACGGGTCCTCGCGCATGGCGGACTGGTAGAGAGCCTGGCTTGCCGGCCAGAAGAAGAAGACCACCGTCAGGATAATCTGGGGGGCGACCAGAAAATACGGCAGTATCCTGTGGGGAAAGACGACGTTCTGCAAAAGCGCGACCCTTCGGAAAACAGAAGGCCGCCCGGACGGGGTGTCCGGGCGGCATTATCGAGGATGGCTTAGTTGCCGAGTGCCTGCTGGATGGCCGCGTTGCCGCGCTCCACAGCCTTGTCGAGAGCGGCCTGCGCATCCTGCTGGCCTGCGAGCATCGCCTCGAACTCTTCGTTCATGATGTCGCGAACCTGCGGCAGGTTGACGAGACGGACGCCCTTGGAGTTCTCGGTCGGCTCCTTGCCCATCATCTGCTGGATCGGCGTCTCGCGGCCCGGGTTCTTCTCGTAGAAGCCGGACTCCTTCGTCACGTCATAGGCTTCCATGGTGACCGGCAGGTAGCCGGAAACCTGGTGCAGGCGAGACTGGATCTCGACCTGGGACAGGAAGTTGAAGAACTCGGCGATACCCTTGTATTCCTCGTCCGACTTGCCGCCGAAGACCCAGAGGCTGGCGCCGCCGGGCGTGGTGTTCTGCGGGCGCCCCTCGCCTTCGTAGTAAGGCAGCTGGCCGATCCCGTAGTTTATCCCGCTCTTGACGACGTCGCCGAGACCACCGGAGGATTCCGTCAGGATGCCGCATTCGCCGGAGAGGAAGAGCTGCTTGGCTTCCGACGTGCGGCCTCCGTAACGGAACACGCCTTCCTTGGCGAGGTCGGCAATCGACTGGAAATGCTCGACGAACAGCGGCGCGTTGAACTTCAGCTCGACATTGGTGTCGGCAAGGCCGTTCTCGTGCGTCGCGTAGGAGGCATTGTTCCAGGCGGCGAAGTTTTCGGTCTGGATCCAGGTCAGCCAGGTGGAGGTATATCCGCATTCGGCGGCACCGCTGGTCTTGATCTTGCGCGCGGCTTCCCAGACTTCCGGCCAGGTCTTCGGCGGATTGTCGACGTCAAGGCCCGCCTTTTCGAAGACGTCCTTGTTGTAATAGAGGATCGGCGAGGACGAGTTGTACGGGAAGGACAGCATGGTGCCGTCAGGCTTGGAATAGTAGGCGACGATGCCGGCCAGGTACTTGGACTTGTCGAACGTGTAGCCGCCCTTCTCGAGCACTTCCGCCACCGGAACCACGGCGCCTTCGGCGCCCATCATCACCCCGGTGCCGACGTCGAATACCTGGATGATGGCCGGCGCGCTCCGGGCGCGGAACGCGGCGATGCCGGCGTTCAGAGTTTCCGGGTAGGTGCCCTTGAAAACGGGCACGATCTTGTACTCGCTCTGCTTCTCGTTGAATTCCTTGGCAAGCGTGTCGACGACCTCGTTATTGGCCCCCGTCATGGCGTGCCACCACTGCAATTCGGTAACTGCGAGTGCGCTCGATGCCCAGAGCAGCGCGAGGCCGGCGGTGGTCGCATAAATAGCGGTCTTCGTTGTGGACATGTCATTCCTCCCTTTGCAGACGACTGTTTTGTTCGCACGGTGGGCCGCGTTACCTCCCGGTCACCGCATTCTTCAAACCTAAATCAGCTAACCCAAAAATGCGCACTTTGACAATGGGACAACCAAGTTTGGTTTCGAACTGCTTTCGTTTCTTTTCGCACACGCTCGTTCCTGCTCGTAATAACCAAGATTGACAGG
>JAEZHO010000275.1 GCA_023416545.1 Pseudomonadota bacterium | reverse complement strand
CGCTACGGCACCAGCGCCTCGGCGGACCTTTCCCGCGCGGCGATCTGCATCCTGAGCGAACTCGGGTTCAGCGCCGTGCGCAACAAGCCCTATGCGGGCGGCTTCATCACCGAGCATTACGGGCGTCCGGCGCGCGGCCTGCATGCGCTGCAGATCGAGATCAACCGCTCTCTCTACGTGAACGAGGCGACGCTTCAGAAGAGGCCGGATTTCGACGCGGTCGCCGGCAGTCTCTTCCCCTTCATGCGGCAGCTTGCGGAAATCGCCGAGGAACTCTCCGGCACCACGTCGCTCGCGGCCGAATAGCGCCTCATTCACCAGACAAAAAAAACCGCGCCGAAGCGCGGCTAGTCTAGGGAGGAAACACCCAAGGAGGGCATTACAGTCAAAGACTGCAATGTCAGACTATTTTTGGGGTGCACAAATGTCAAGCATTCCCGCGATTCGTCCACATTTTAATCATGTGCCGTTTCGGTCGTTGCGGATTGCTTCCTGCGGCCCGGGCGCTACAACCTCCCCATCCATGCCGCCAACGAGGTTCCCATGCTTCCCGACCGAGAGTTCTTCCATGCGCTTGCCGATGCCGCCAGGGCGGAGACGCTGCCGCGGTTTCGGACCGGCGGCGCCGTCGCCAACAAGGTCGAGGGTGGCTTCGACCCGGTGACCGAGGCGGACCAGGCGGCCGAGGCGGCGATCCGGGCGCTCATCCAGGCGCGATTTCCCGACCACGGCATTCTCGGCGAGGAGCACGAGGACATCGGCCTCGACCGCGAGAACGTCTGGGTGATCGATCCGATCGACGGGACGCGGGCCTTCATCTCCGGCGTGCCGATGTGGGGAACGCTGATCGGTTTCCAGAGCAACGGGCGCTCGGTGATGGGGCTGATGGACCAGCCGTTCACCGGCGAGCGCTATTTCGCCGACCGGGAGCGGTCCTGGTACAGCGGGCCGGACGGCGAGCGCGAGATCAGGACGCGGGCCTGCGAGCACCTGTCGGACGCCATCCTGTTCACGACATCTCCGCATATCTTCACGGGCGGGGAGGCCGATCGCTACCGTGCGGTGGAGCGCCAGGTGCGCCTTTTCCGCTACGGCACGGATTGCTACGCCTATGCGCTGCTCGCCTCCGGCCATGTCGACCTGGTGATCGAGAATTCCCTCAAGCCCTATGACGTCGGCGCGCTGATCCCGCTCATCGAGCATGCCGGCGGCGTGATCACCACCTGGGACGGCGGTCGTCCGGAAGGCGGCGGCAATATCGTTGCGGCCGGAAGCCGGGCGCTTCATGAACAGGCGATGGCGATCCTGAACGGCGGCTGAGCCGTCAGGCGGCCGTCTCGGAAAGGTCGAGCCCGCCGTCGAGCCCCGGCATGAAGGCCTCGATCGCCGCCAGCGCCTGAGCGCGGTAGATGTCGCGTTCCTGGAAGATTTCGTGGCGCGCGCCGTTGATGGTCACCAGCTGGCCGGCGCGGAAGTTGCGCGACAGTTCTTCCTGCGCCGCATAGGGAATGATCCCGTCGAGCACGGGCGCAAGGATCAGCGTCGGGATGGTGATGCGGGTCAGGTGCTCCTGGCGCGTGACCCGGGTCACCCCCTTCAGCGTCTCATGCAGCCAGCGATAGGTGGGCGGACCGACGGCAAGCTCCGGATGGGCTGCGAGGAGGGCGGCGTTTCGCGCAAAGCGGGCGGCGTCCGAGGTCAGCGGGTTGCCGGCAAACGGCCGGTTCAGGCGCTCCCGCTCGGCGGAGAGGCGGCCGAGGCCGGTCCATGAGGCGAGTGCGGCAATCTGGCGGATCACGCCGACCGGCCAGGTATCGTGGCGAAGCCCGACATAGGGGGCCGATAGCGCCATCCGGCTGATGCGGGTCGCGAGCCTCGGTGCGGCGGAAAGCGCGATCAGCGCCCCCGTCGAATGCGCGACGAGGAAGAAGGGCAGGCGGGTATCCGGCAGCACGATCTGCTCCAGGAAGATTTCCAGGTCCCGCTCGTAGTGCGACATGCGCCGCACATGCCCCTTGCGCGGATCCTTGAGCAGCCTGTCCGAGCCGCCCTGTCCGCGAAGATCGAAGGTGGCGACCCAGAGGCCCATCGCGTTGAGGTCGCGGATCGTCTCGAAGTATTTCTCGATGCATTCGTTGCGTCCCTGCATGAGGACGACGGTGCCGCGGGCGGGCGAGATCGGCGAGCGGAAGATCGCATAGCGCAGCCTCACGCCCCTGTAGCCGGTGAAATGGCCGGCGGTGAAATTCTCGGGCGCGGGGTTTCCGGGCGTCGGATGGAGAATGTCGGGCATGATCCGTGCGGCAGCGTTGGCGATCCCACAGCGATAGGTTCTCACGGCGCAAGGTCAAGGAAAAAAGCCGGATCGGAGCTTGATCACAAGCGCCGACCCGGCCAGCCGACTGAAGAGAAGGGACGTTACTTCAGTCAACGACGGACCTGATTTCCGCCGAGACCTGCACTTTTACGCGGCTTATCCTGAACCGGCGTGAAACCCCCTGTTCATATGGGGTTCATGCGATGTTCCAGCGGTCGCGATGCCGGCTGCGGGGTGCTCTTGACGCGTCGGACGGCAATTCCCATCTTTCTCCTGCGGGTGCCGCAAGGGCCCGTGGAATGCCTGCATCATCGCCATTCGGGATGAGGCGGGACACTGAAAACCGCAACACGTCGCTTCCCAGGAGGACAACAATGCGTCACGTCGATTTCTCCCCGCTCTACCGCTCCACGGTCGGTTTCGACCGCCTCTTCAACCTGCTCGACAATCGCGGCCAGCCGGAGCAGGCCCAGACCTATCCGCCCTACAATATCGAACGCACCGGCGAGAACACCTATCGCATCACCATGGCCGTTGCCGGGTTCGACGAGAAGGAACTCTCGATCGAAGCCCATGCGCACGTGCTGACGGTGAAGGGTGAAAAGGCCGAAGAGGACAAGAGCGAGCAGAGCGAATACCTCTACCGCGGCATCGCCAAGCGCGCCTTCGAGCGCCGCTTCCAGCTTGCCGACCATGTGGAGGTCACCTCCGCCTCGCTGAAGAACGGCCTTCTCCACATCGACCTTCTGCGCAACATCCCGGAAGCCATGAAGCCCCGTCGCATCGCGATCGCCGGTGATTCCGCCGACGCGCCGAAGACGATCGAGGCTCAGGTCGCCCCGCAGCAGGTCAACTAAGACCCCTTGGCCTTTTCGGAAGGCTCGAACGGCTCCTCCTTGCGGAGGGGCCGTTTTTCGTTTGGGCTCAGGCGATCGCCGCCAGGAAGGCGTCGACGTCTTCGGGAGTGGTGGCGAA
>JAEZHO010000266.1 GCA_023416545.1 Pseudomonadota bacterium | reverse complement strand
GGGCTGATGAGCCTCGAGCCCTACGAGGTGGTGCGCGACACCCTGCACGACCTGCGCAAGGCCGCCTATGCGCTCGGCACCACGCTGGAGGAACCCTTCCTGCAGGTCGCCTTCCTCCCCCTGCCGGTGATCCCGCACCTGAAGATTTCCGACCGGGGCATGGTCGATGTCGATCGCTTCGAACTGATCTGACGACATTCAACCGAACGGTTGACATTCGATCCGATTGCTGCGACATTCAACCACATGGTTGAATTACACGCGCCCCGGATCGATACCGTCTTCCACGCCCTGAGCGACGCCACCCGCCGCCGGATGCTGCAGGAACTCGCGAGCGGCGAACGAAGCGTCGGCCAGCTGGCCGAGCCGCACCGCATGTCGCTGGCGGCCGCCTCCAAGCATATCAAGGTCCTCGAAGGCGCCGGGCTGATCCGCCGCGAAATCCGGGGCCGCACCCATGTCTGCCGCCTCGAGCCCGGCCCGCTGGCGACCGCGCACGAATGGCTGTCCTTCTACGAGCACTTCTGGACGAACCGTCTGGATACCCTCGATCGCCTCCTGCGGGAGGAGGACGCCCGGAGCCCTTCCGGAGAAGGCCAGACCTCCCCGCCTGAACCCGACACACCCGCAACCGAAACCGGAACTGGAGAAGACCGATGAACGACATGTCTGCGTTTGACCCGTACGGCAGGGTGACCGAACCATTGACGCTGACGATCCAGCGCCGCCTGCCCGGCCCGATCGAGCGAGTCTGGGGTTATCTGACCGACAGCGACCTGCGACGCCAGTGGCTCGCCGCGGGCGTTATGCCGGGCGAGCCCGGCGGCACTTTCGAACTCGTCTGGCGCAATGACGAGCTTTCGACGTCGCCATCGGGCCGGCCGGACGGCTTTCCCGAGGAACAGCGCATGCGGAGCGAGATCATCGCCTTCGAGCCTCCGCACCGGCTCGTCTTTTCATGGCCCCCGCGCGGCGAGGTTTCCTTCGAGCTCCAGCAGGCAGGCGCGGATGTGCTCCTGACGCTCACCCATCGCCGCATTTCCGACCGCAGCAA
This sequence comes from Pseudomonadota bacterium, assembly GCA_023416545.1. Taxonomy (GTDB): domain Bacteria; phylum Pseudomonadota; class Alphaproteobacteria; order Rhizobiales; family Rhizobiaceae; genus Neorhizobium. The sequence goes on along the minus strand of JAEZHO010000266.1, from coordinate 1,840 downwards.
CATGCTCATGGTCGGGGCCGGCTGGCACATGCATCTCGATATCCTGGCTGCGCGCGCGAGAGGCGAACAGCCGGACCCGTTCTGGGAAGGCTGGCTCCGCCTCAGGGAGGAATACGACCGGCTCATTCCCTCCTGACGTCCGGCCAACCCACCGGCCGGCTTCGGCCGCCACCGGGCCTTTAGCCGTGCACGCCGGGAGCGGCAGAAATCGCCTGCTCCCGGCGCACGATTCGGATCAGGCGCCGAACGCGCCATCGATCGTATGCATCGCCCCGGTCACGAAGCCCGCTTCCGGCCCGGCGAGCCACGCCACCATGCCCGCGACTTCCTCCGGCGGTCCGTGGCGCTTGATCGCCATGAAGCTGTGGAGCAGGTCCTTCATCGGTCCGTCAGCGGGATTTGCGTCCCTGTCGATCGGACCGGGCTGCACGACGTTGATCGTGATGCCGCGGGGGCCGAGGTCGCGTGCCAGACCGCGCGCAAGACCCTGCAGCGCCGACTTGCTCACCGCGTAGGACGCCATGCCCGGCACCGGCATCCGGTCGCCGTTGACCGAGCCGATGACGATGATCCTGCCGCCTTCCGGCATCTGCCGCGCCGCTTCCACCGATGCGTGGTAGGGGGTCTTGAGGTTGATCTGGAAGAGACGGTCAATGGCATCCGGGTCCTGGTCCAGCGCGTCGCCGAAGACGCCGATGCCCGAGTTCACGACCAGGATGTCGAGCGGACCCCTCCCCCGCACGGCGCTGATGACGACGTCGCGGTCGGCGCTGTCGGCCTGGATCGCGGTGGTGCCGGTGTCCTTCGCGAGTTCCTCGGCCGCCTCGCGGGATGCGCCGTAGGTAAAGGCGACCTTGGCGCCCTCGTCTGCGAACCGCTTGACGATGGACGCCCCGATGCCGCGGCTGCCGCCGATGACGAGAATGGATTTACCTTGAAAATCAGACATGTGTATTTCCTTGAAAATTAAAGTAATGGGCGATACATAAATAACCCGTCGCCGTTTGGTCAAGGCTTTATATAGTGGATACTACAAAAAATATGCGCACCCGTGGCCGCCCCCGCCGCTTCGATCCGGAAGCCGCCGTCGGCACGGCCAAGCATCTCTTCCATGCACGCGGCTACGATGCCGTCGGCGTGGCCGAGATCACTTCCGCGCTGGGGATCAACCCGCCGAGCTTCTACGCCGCCTTCGGCAGCAAGATGGGCCTCTACCGGCGGGTCCTCGACCGCTATGCGGTGACCGATGCAATTCCGCTCGCCGATATCCTGAAGCCCGGCCGCCCGGTGGCCGAAGGCGTTGCCGCCGTGCTGGAAGATGCCGCCCGCCGCTATGCGGCCGATCCGGCGGCCGCCGGCTGCCTCGTCATCGAGGGCACCCGCTGCAACGACGAGGAAGCACGCCATGCCGCCCGCGCCGTCCATGAAGCGGCCGGCGAAATGATCCGCGCCTATGTCGCCGTCCAATTTCCGGAAGACGCGGAGCGCGTGGCCGACTTCGTCTGCACGACGACGGCCGGCCTTTCGGCGATGGCCCGCAATGGGCTCGGCCTCGACCGGCTCCTTGCCGTCGCCCGGCTCGCGGGAGAGACGGTCGCGCGCGAACTCGCCGCGGCTTCCTGACCGGTGCCGGTGCCGCGTGCCCGCAACCCTACCAGGGCTGCGCGGCCGGGCCGACCGTGAATTCGCTGATCGTCGTGTCCTCCGGCGCGTCGATCGCGAAGGCCACCACCTCGGCGATCCGCTCGGGCGAGATGCCGTAGCGGTTATAAAGGTTCTGCATCGACTTGGCGGTGGTCGCTTCGCTGATCGTGGAGAGAAGCTCGGTGTTGATCGCCGC
>JAEZHO010000140.1 GCA_023416545.1 Pseudomonadota bacterium | reverse complement strand
CGCAGCGATTCCCGCGACTGCACGCTGCTGAATTCGACCGCGACACCCTCCATGAAGTGACGGACGACGCGCCCGCGCATGCTGCCGAGGCGCACGGATGTCCCGAGCGGCGGGCGTATCTCGATGTCGACCGCCGCGCCCGACAGCGAAAGGTCCATCAGGCGGCAGCTGTAGCGGCTTCCGTCGTCGAGGATGAGTTCGGTCGCCGTATGTCTTGGCGTCAGGCGGTCGTGGCGGCGGTCTTCCGGGAGGCCCAGTTCATGCTTGTTGGCGATCCAGGTCAGCTGCGCGGCGAGTTTCTCGCGCTTGCGGTCGGTCGCGTTGATGACGATTGAGAAGCTGTTCGCCCCGACCTCGCTCACGATGCCCTCGATCCGTCCGAGATGGTCGAGGTAGGCGATCACCCGCTCGTTGAGCCGGGGGCGCCCGAAGCAGGAAAATTCCACGTCTCCAGGGGACATTTCCGTCGCCGTGCACGGATATTCCTCACGGTCGGCCAGCATCAGCCTGCCTTCGACATTGACGGCGACACGCTGGAACGCCCGCTCCGCAGGCGGCTGTCGCTGGCCGATGTTGTGAGGGGTCTGCTGTGAATACATTTCAGGCTTCCTGTGGGGAGGTCGCCCATCGTAACGTCGCGGGAGATAACATTGCGTGTGTCGGCAAGTCGCACTTACTGGGGCGATCTTGGTCGTGGGCCAATATTCTCCGCTTCTACTTCGCTTATCGGACAGGATGCGCCTATATGGGGGCTGCTGGATGCTGGGATAACGCGATGGAGTGGCAGGACAGGATGAACCAGGAAAATGGCAGCGTCGAATATCGGCCGGAGCGGCAGCCCGTCTTCAACCTGCCGCGGGTCCTCCTTCTGACGATCCTGCTGCTTGGCGGGCTCTATCTCGTGGAAGCGCTGTTCCTGGACGATGACGCGGTCGGCACGTTCCTGTTCCACATGGCCTTCACGCCGCTGCGCTATGTCTATCCGCTTTCCGAGCAGGGGCCGGAATGGTTCACGACGCCCGTGACCTACTCGCTGCTTCACGGCGGCATCGAGCACCTCGCGTTCAACGTGCTGTGGCTCACCGCCTTCGGGGCACCCGTCGTGCGCCGGATCGGGACGACACGCTACGTGATCTTCTGGATATTGTCGGCTGCGGCTGCGGCCTTCTTCCACGCGGCACTCCACTGGGGCGAGCAGACGGTCCTGATCGGCGCGTCGGGGGTTGTGTCCGCGCTCATGGGCGCCGCCTGCCGCTTCGCCTTTCCGGTTCGCGGCGGCTTCGACAGGACCTACGGACATCTCTATCCGAGACAGTCGATCCTGGGAGCGCTGCGAAACCGCACTGTCGCGGTCTTCGTGGCGATCTGGTTCGTGGGCAATGTCCTGATCGCGATCGGCCTTCCGCTGTTCGGCCAGGACGCCGGGCAGATCGCCTGGGACGCGCATATCGGCGGCTTCCTCTTCGGATACCTGCTGTTCGGCTTCTTCGATCCGGTTCCGACCGCAACCCGATAAGGGTGCTCCTCCGGTATATTGCATTCCCCGCCGTGTAGGGGCACCATCCACGGGCGGATATCGCTCATGGGGGAGGGCGCTAGCCGCGTGCACCTGGTATGCGAGGAGAAAGCCATGTCCATCGTCGTCAAGAATATGCTGGATGCGAAGGGTCGCGATGTCGTCACCGTCGGCCCAGACAAGTCGCTTCTGCAGGTCGCCGGAATTCTTCACCAGCGGAAGATCGGCGCCATCGTCGTGACAAGCGTGGACGGGGCGATAGCCGGCATCTTCACCGAGCGCGACATGGTGCGCGCCCTGGCGGAGAAGGGAGCCGCAATCCTCGATCAGCCCGTATCCTCGGTGATGACCGTCAATGTTCAGAGATGTCGCGAAGACACGACCGTGAACCAGCTGATGGAAATGATGAGCAGCGGCCGGTTCCGTCACGTCCCTGTCGAGGAAGGTGGCCGGCTTGCCGGCATCATTTCCATCGGTGACGTGGTGAAGTCGCGCATCCGCGAGGTCGAGATCGAGGCGGAGGAGATCAAGGCCTATATCGCCGGCTGAACCCGGTGCCGGGTCAGCGCGCGAACACTTCCTGCATCCGCTGCAGCGCAGCGATCTGGTTCATCGTCTCGGCATAGCCGCGATCGATCGCCTCGCCGGCCCGGTGGAACTCGGAAAGGCCGATGTCGCTAAGGCGGGGATGCAGGGCGAGATCCGGCGGATCGCCCGCAAGTCGCGCGCGAGAAATCCGTTCCTGGATGATATTGAACGCCTGCACCATGACGCCAGGCAGGCCGAGATGGTGCTCCGTCTTGTTCCGGGGCGGCTCGACCGCCTGGAAGCTGGCGCTGTGCTTGACCACGGCCGACCGGCCGAAGATGTCGTAATTGAGATTTACGGCGACCACCAGCGGCTGTTCATAGGCCCGGCAGACCGAGGTCGGGACCGGGTTTACCAATGCGCCGTCCACCAGGGTGCGGTTGTTGCATGTGACCGGTTCGAAGATGCCGGGGAGCGCGTAGGAGGCGCGCAGCGCCGTGATCAGCGAACCGTTGCCGATCCAGACTTCATGGCCCGTATGGAGTTCCGTCGCGACCGCCACGAAGGTCCGGTCGAGGTCTTCGATGGAGAGGCCCTCGAGATGCTCCTGCATGCGCTTGGTGAGGCGCATGCCGCCCAGCAGTCCGCCGCCGCCGATCGTGAGGTCGAGAAGCCCGGCGATCCGTCGCATGGTAAGCGAGCGCGCGAAGCTTTCAAGTTCGTCGAGCTTGCCGGCGAGATAGCATCCGCCGACCAGCGCGCCGATCGAGGTGCCGGCGACCATGCCGACCTCGATGCCGGCTTCGTCAAGGGCGCGCAGGACGCCGATATGTGCCCAGCCGCGCGCCGCGCCGCCACCGAGCGCAAGCGCAAGCTTCGCCTTCTTCGGGACATCGATTGCAACGGGTTCGGAGGGGCGAGCGGACGCGGGATCCGAGGGCGTAAGGGCCTGATCGCTGCGACTCCAACTCCAGTTCAGCATCAGAACCTCCAGGCTGACGATTTCCCGAGGTGCAGGAAAGCATAGACAGGTTGCGAAAAGGTGTAGGTGTCCGCCAGTCTGTCACAGAATGCGACGCGCGGCTACTTTGTTCCGCCCGGGTTGTAGACTTCCGCGGGGTCGAAGTGCCGGTGGTCGTCAGCGATCCGGAGGACGGCGGTTTCGTCGCGTTTCTCGACGACGCGATAGAAACACGAGCGTCGTCCCGTGTGGCACGTGGCGTCGTGTCCGGCGACGGATACCTTTATCCAGATCGCGTCCTGGTCGCAGTCCGTGCGGATTTCGTGAACCGTCTGCAGATTGCCGGAGGTCTCGCGCTTCTTCCAGATCTTGGCCCTGGAACGGCTGTAGTAGTGGGCGATCCCGGTGTCGATAGTCAGCGCCAGCGCCTCGGCGTTCATGTGCGCGACCATCAGAAGCTCGCCGTCGGCGACGTCGGTCACGACGGCCGTCACGAGGCCGTTGGCATCGAACGCAGGCGCCAGCGGACCAGCGCCCTCATGTTCCGCCTTGTCGGAGGACGGCCGAGGAAAGTCACGAAGCATGGGAGCCTCAGCGGTTGCGAACGAGGGTCAGGAAACGCGCCTGCTCGGCGGCATTGTCCCTGTATTCGCCGGTAAAGGTGGTGGTGAGCGTCGTCGAGCCCTGCTTCTGCACGCCGCGCATGGCCATGCACATGTGCTCCGCCTCGATCATCACCGCCACGCCGCGCGGCTTGAGCGTCTTCTCGATCGCCGCAGCGATCTGCGCCGTCAGGTTTTCCTGCGTCTGGAGGCGCCGCCCGAAGATATCGACCACGCGGGCAATCTTCGAAAGGCCGAGCACGCGGCCGTTCGGCAGATAGGCGACATGGGCCTTGCCGTTGATGGGCAGCATGTGGTGTTCGCAATGGGAGTAGAACGGGATGTCGCGAACCAGCACGGCATCGTCGTAGCCGGAGACTTCCTCGAAAGTGCGGCCGAGAACCTCCTCGGCCGAGAGCGCGTAACCGGAAAAGAGCTCGCGATAGGCGGTCGCGACCCGCTTCGGCGTGTCCAGCAGGCCTTCGCGCTCCGGGTTTTCGCCCACCCAGCGCAACAGGGTGCGGACGGCCTCCTCGGCCTGCTCCTGCGTCGGGCGGCTCTCGGTCTGGCCGGAGGCCGGGAAATTCTTCACAACTGCGTCCATTGCTGTCTCCCGGGCAACAACCATCGGGCCTATGTCTCATCAACCGCCATCGACCGGCGGATTGTGGTTTCAATCCGCGTAATTGACCCTTTAGAGCTTCATTTACAAGATATTATGGTCTCAATTTCCCGGATTCGGCGGCAAAGCATCGCTTTCTTGATCCTTGCCCGCTTTGGTCACATATACGTATGGCATCATAAATCAACACGACCGGGGCGTCGCGACTGCGGCTTGCCGGGGAAATTCCAGGCCGGATCACTCACGACATGGACGACATCTATAATAGCAAGATCCTCGAACTGGCCGGCAATATCCCGAGGTCCGGGCGGCTGGAGGATGCCGATGCGACCTCGGAAAAGCACTCCAAGCTCTGCGGGTCGCGCGTGCGCGTCTACATCAAGGTACGGGACGGCGTCGTCTCCGATTTCGCCCACGAGGTGCGGGCCTGTGCGCTCGGCCAGGCGTCGTCCTCGGTGATGGCAAGCCATGTCGTCGGCGCCACTCCCGACGAGGTCCGCACCGCGCGGGAAGAGATGCTGGCTATGCTGAAGGCGGACGGAGAGGGCCCGTCGGGTCGCTTCGAGGACATGCGCTACCTCAGGCCCGTGAAGGACTACAAGGCGCGGCACGCATCGACCATGCTGACCTTCGACGCCGTCGTCGATGCGCTCGACCAGATCGAGGCCGGAGCGGAACAAAAGATCGTCGTCTGACATGTGCGAGCGAACCGACTGCAGCCATCCAAGACCGGAAAGACGGTCCCGCAACTGGCAGGGGCCATTCCCCCGCACCCCCGGCCGGCTGGCCGGCACGGGGCTGGTCCGGCTTTACCAGCTGACCCTCTCGGGCTTCATCGGGAATTCCTGCCGTCACATCCCCACCTGTTCCGAATTCGGGTACGAGGCGATTGCCCGCCACGGATTGTGGGCCGGCGGCTGGATGGCGCTCTTTCGCGTCGGACGCTGCGGCCCGGGTGGAACCTCGGGTCTCGATCCCGTTCCGGACAAGCTTCAGCCCCGTCAGAAATGGTGGCTGCCATGGCGTTACTGGCACTCCCACGCGTGACCCTCGCGCTTTACTAGGTCCCTGAAAACCTCTATCAACCGGCGCGTTCGCAGCCGGCGCCCGAGGCAGGGCGCCGGTCATTCACACCACCCGCATTCGTTGGCGGGACTGGACCAAGGAGCAGTCATGTCCCAATCCGTTTCCCTTACCTTTCCCGATGGCTCCGTCCGCGCGTTCGACGCCGGAACGACCGGCCGCGACGTCGCCGAATCGATATCGAAGTCGCTGGCGAAGAAGGCCGTTGCCATCACCATCGACGGCGCGCTGCGCGATCTTTCCGATCCCGTCACCGACGGTGCGATCGAGATCGTCACGCGAACCGATCCCCGCGCGCTCGAACTGATCCGCCACGATGCAGCGCACGTGATGGCCGAGGCCGTGCAGGAACTGTGGCCGTCGACGCAGGTCACGATCGGGCCGGTCATCGAGAACGGGTTCTATTACGATTTCGCGCGGGACACGCCGTTTACGCCTGAAGACCTGCCGAAGATCGAGGCGAAGATGAAGGAGATCATCGCCCGCAACAAGCCGTTCACCAAGGAAGTCTGGCCGCGCAACAAGGCGCGGGAAGTCTTTGCGTCCAAGGGCGAGGACTACAAGGTCGAACTGGTGGACGCGATCCCGGAAGACCAGGACCTCAAGATCTATTACCAGGGCGACTGGTTCGACCTCTGCCGCGGCCCCCACATGGCCTCCACCGGCCAGATCGGCACGGCCTTCAAGCTGATGAAGGTGGCTGGCGCCTACTGGCGCGGCGATTCCAACAACCCGATGCTGACCCGCATCTACGGCACGGCCTGGGCGACGCAGGAGGAGCTCGACCAGTACCTCCACGTGCTGGCCGAGGCGGAAAAGCGCGACCACCGCAAGCTCGGCCGGGAAATGGATCTCTTCCATTT
>JAEZHO010000123.1 GCA_023416545.1 Pseudomonadota bacterium | reverse complement strand
GGTCCATCAAGCAGAGCCTCGATCCGGACAATATCTTCAATCCCGGCAAGATCTTCCCCCCGCAGGCACGGGGGTGAGCGGCGCGCAATGCCTTGACTTGTCCGGGCGTCGGGTGGGACTAGTCTTTTTCTGAACGCAGGGAGACTCGCAAGGTGCTCGGACGCATCCTCTTGACGGCTGGTGGTCTTCTGGTGGTGGCGCTGTTCGCCGCTCTGCTTGCGCCATTCTTCGTCGACTGGACCGATTTCCGCATGGAATTCGAGCAGCGGGCGAGCCGCATCCTCGGCAAGAAGGTTGTCGTGCACGGAGATGTCGACGCCCGCATCCTGCCGTTCCCGTCGGTGACGCTTCACGACGTGCGGGTCGGCCAGGATCGGGACGGTCTCCCGCAACTGCACGCCGCCCGCTTTTCCATGGACATGGAACTTGCGCCCTTCCTGTCCGGCGAGGCGCGGATATTCGACATGCGGCTGGAGGAGCCGAAGGCGCGGGTGCGGATTCTTGCCGACGGAACCCTCGACTGGATGCGGGGAAGCCGGGCCGACATTCCGCTGCGGACGGTGGTGATCGAGGACGTCCACATCACGGACGGCACGATCGACATCATCGACGAGCAGAGCGGCCAGACGCGCCAGCTCGCCGGTTTCAACGCGGACCTTTCGGCGGCATCGCTTGCCGGGCCCTGGCGCGGCGAGGGCTTCGGGTCCCTCGACGGCGAGGAGGCGGCCTTCACGCTGTCGACCGGGGAGGGCGATGCGGCAGGCCGGACGCTCCCCCTGCGGCTTCGGGTGCTTCCCGACGCCGTGCCGCTGGCGATCGAACTCGACGGCGACCTGATGCTCGCGGACGACCGGCCGGCCTACAGGGGCCGCTTTGCATTGAATGCGCTCGAGGAGGAGGACGAGAGCGAGCCGGTGCAGGCGCCGGCGCCCGGCCCGCGGCTCAAGGGCGGGTTCGAACTGACGAACGACCGCCTGCGCATCCCCGAATACAGGCTGGAGGTCGGCCCCCTCAACGATCCCTATGTGGTGACGGGGGAGGCGACGCTCGACACCGGCGAGGCGCCGGAATTCCTGCTGACGGCCGAAGGTCAGCAGATCGACGTCAATCGTCTCGGCGAGGGCGAGCGGGCCAAGACCGGACGGGACGCGGCCGCCTCCGCCCAGCGGCGCATCCAGGCGGTGATCGACATCGCCGCGCAGATCCCCATTCCGCAGGTGCCGGGACGGGCGAGCTTCAGCCTGCCCGCCGTCGTCGCCAATGACACGACCGTCCGCGACATCCGCATCGACGTGCGGCCCGCCGGCACGGGGTGGACCGTCGACAGTTTCGCCGCGACCTTTCCCGGCCGCACCCAGGTGGAGGCCAAGGGTGCGCTCACGCTGACGGACCGCGTCTCGTTTGCCGGCGACCTGCTCGTGGCATCCAACCAGCCCTCGGGACTGGCCGCATGGCTGTCCGGTCCGGTTGACCCCGCCATCCGGCGCCTGAAGACCGCCGGGTTTTCCGCGAACGTCAACCTGACGCCGGAGCTTCAGCGTTTCGACGACCTGGAGCTGGCCGTCGGCCCCGCCACGCTTCGCGGCAGCATCGAACGGCATGCCCCGGTGGACGCGGTCCCCTCGCTGACCGTCGAGCTTGCCGGCGACGAGATCGACATCGACGCCATCCGGGCGCTGGGCTCACTCATCACCGGAAACGACGCCGGCGAGGCGGCACTCGACCACGCCATCGCCGCCAGGCTGAAGGCCGCGCGGCTGACCGCATCCGGCGTCGCCGCCGACGAGGTGGATACGACCTTCACGCTTGCCGAGGGCGAACTGGCGCTTGAGAAACTGACGGTCGGCAATCTGGCGGGAGCCTCGATCGAAGCCAAGGGGCGGCTGGAGGGTTCGCTTCTCGACTACACTGGAAGCGGTACGGCGACGATGCGGATCAGTGATCCCGCCGCCTTCACCCGGATGCTTCAGCAGCGCCTTCCGGCCCACCCCGTCCTCGGGCGCCTTGCGGCAAGCAGCAGATGGTTCAGCGACACCCGGCTCTCCGCCGACATCCGCGTCGGCGGCGAGCGGCCGGGGCTGTCGGCCACGGTGACGGGAAGCAGCAATGGCAGCGACGTCAACGCCGAGCTGGCCCTGCCGGCCGTGTTCACGCTGACCGGGCGGAATGCGGGCTCGCTTTCCCTGCAGATGGAGAACGAACAGACGGCGGTGCTGCTTGGGCAGCTTGGGCTCGACCCCTTGCCGCTCGGCGATGACGGGGCGGCGCGGGTGTCGCTCGATGTGAGGCAGGACGGCGACAAGCCTGCCGCGGTCAAGCTGGCCTTTTCGACCACCCGCACGCAGTTCGAGGGCGAGGGCGACGTGGACCTCGGTCCGACGGATTTCGGAACCGGTGACGGTCGCCTGACGCTCCGGTCGCAGGATTTGGAACCTTACCTGTTGATGACCGGTATCGGCATTCCCCAGTTCGGGACCGGCTTGCCGGCCAGCCTTTCGACTCAGATCAGCTTCACGCCAGAGCGCATCAGCCTCGCGAAGCTTTCTGGCGAGGTGGGAGAGAATGCGATCAAAAGCGACGATCTCACCTTCGACCGGTCCGCTCCGGTGACCAGGCTTACCGGCGAGCTCGGCGTCGACCGTCTGGATCTTGCCTGGCTTTCGAAGGCCATCCTCGGGCCGGTCCAGGATCCCGCCACCGGCCAGCTGTCCGCAAAGCCTTTCTCCATGCCGGTCTTCGGGACCAGCGAGGCGAGCCTGAAGATCCGTGCCGGGGTATTCGACCCGGGCAGGATGGGCGATATCCGGGATTTCTCCGCGACGCTCGAGCATCGCAACAGCGGGTTCGCGATCGAGGACGCGGCGGGTTCCTGGCACGGCGGCCGGGTCGCCGGGCGCCTCGCGATCA
>JAEZHO010000025.1 GCA_023416545.1 Pseudomonadota bacterium | reverse complement strand
ACGATCAAGTCGGAACGCTGAAGCCCGCCCATCTTGCCGTCCAGCGACATGATGCCCGTGGAAATGCCGGAAAGATGGCCGTCCCGCTCGTAGGCCGCGCCGGCCATGTCGATCGCCTGCGCCACGGCATCGTTGAACGACTGGAAGCCGCCGTCGTAGCGACCGGTCTCGGCCAGTTCGAACAGGCGTCGTTCCGTGTCCTCGATCTGCGACTGCGGCGGCATGTCGAGCGGCGCGTCATAGGCGATGTTGACCATGTCCTCGCCGATGGTGATCAGCGCGCGCCGGAGCGCCAGATCGTAGATGGCGCGGCCGTAGTCCTCGGCGTTGATGGTCGACACCGCCTCGGCGGCGAGGCGCGCCAGATATTGTGCCACCGTCAGGTCGCCGACCCGCTCGTCGGCGGGCAGGAAGGTCTTGATGGTGACGGGGTTCGCCGTCTTGCCCATGCGGATGATGTCGCCGGCGACCTCGAAGATCTTTCGGTGCAGCGGCTCGTAGAGGTGCACCGGCTTCAGGAAGTCGGAGACGCGGTAATAGGCATCGTTGTTGACGAGGATGGCGCCGAGCAGCGCCTGTTCCGCCTCGATATTGTTGGGAGCCTCCCGGTAATGGGGCTCCGCATCCTTGTTGCTGAGCGCGGTCAGCTTGCGTGCTACGTCCTGCATGTCTTCCAATCGATGTCTTCGGGTCCGGCGCGATCATACAGGAGTTTGCGGCAGGGCAATCCTCGGCGGGCGAACTATCCGACGCCATAGCCGATCTCCACAGCCGCAGCCGACCTGTGGATAAATAATCAGACAAACCGAACAAGATGATTTGACCGTGGCGGATCGGTCAGAACCGCCACGGCTTGCCCCAAGGATAAGGCGTCGGCTGATTCGCTACAAGGCGAAGGCAGCGCTGCGATAGCTGGAGAACTGCCGGACGAGCACCGGTACCGCGAGCGCGATCCCGATCAGCGAGGACGTCAGTTCTGGAACCACCAGCAGGATTGCCGCGAGCACGAGGAGCGGCCGCTCCCAGTAGACCGTGCGGACCAGCATGAAGCCGGAGAGTGCCGCGCCGAGGATGGTGATGCCGAGCGTGCAGCCGATGAAGGCCACCAAGAAATTGCTCCAGGTGAAATCGGCGGTGACCAGCAACAGCGAGGGCGAGAAGACGAAGACGAAGGGCTCGAGGATCATGCCGAGACCGAGCCGGAAGGCCGTATTGCCCGTCCTGAAGGGATCGGCGCCCGCCATGCCCGCCGCCGCATACGCCGCCAGCGCCACCGGCGGCGTGATGTCGGCGAGCACCCCGTAGAAGAAGACGAAGAAGTGGGCGACGATCGGTTCCACGCCGAGCATGCCGAGCGTCGGCGCGGCGATGGTCGCCATGATGATGTAGTTGGCCGTGGTCGGGATGCCGCAGCCCATCAGGATGCAGACGACGCCCGTCATGATCAGCGTGAACAGGAGCGTCAGCGACTGCGGCCCGAACCAGTCGGCCGGCATGAACGTGCCGATGAAGGCGGCGATCTGCGCGGCGGTCGTGGTGACGATATAGGAGATCTTGAACCCGACGCCGGTCAGCGTGACGACGCCGACGACGATCCCGACGGTGGCAGCCGCGGCGCCGACGGCCAGCGCGTACTTCGCGCCGTCGCGCAGGCTCTCGAAGATCTCCATCAGCGTCATGCGCCGGCGCGGGTTGAGGAGGCCGACGAGCACGCAGAGCGTGATGCCCCAGAAGGCGGCGAGATAGGGCGTGTAGCCGGAAAGCAGCACGCCGATGAGGACGACGAGCGGGATGACCGTCGGCCAGTCGCGCTTGAAGGCTTCCGTCAGGTCCGGCATCTCCTCGCGCGTCATGCCGCGCATGCCGGAGCGCTTGGCCTCGAAATGCACCTGCACCAGCACGCCGAAGAAGTGCATGAAGGCCGGCACGATCGCCGCCAGGATGATCGTCGTATAGGGCAGGTTGAGGAATTCGATCATCAGGAAGGCGGCGGCCCCCATGATCGGCGGCGTGATCTGGCCGCCGGTGGAGGAAGCGGCCTCGACAGCTGCGGCGAAGTTGCGCTTGTAGCCCATCCGGATCATCGCCGGGATCGTCAGCGAACCGACCGTCACCGTGTTGGCGACGGAGGAGCCGGAGATCATGCCGAACAGGGCGGAGCCGAAGATCGAGACCTTTGCCGGCCCGCCCGCATAGCGTCCCGCGACCCAGGCAGCACAGTCGAGGAAGAGCTGGCCGAGGCCTATGCGGGTCGCGAAGACGCCGAAGAGCACGAAGTGGAAGACATAGGTCGCCACGACGCCGAGCGCGATGCCGTAGACGCCCTGGCTCGTCAGGTAGAGATGGTTGATCAGCTGCGAGACCGTCGCGCCCGGATGGACGAGGATGCCGGGCATGGACGGCCCGTAGAGCGAATAGGCCATGAACAGCAGAGCGATGATCGGCAGCGGCCAGCCGACGGAGCGCCGCGTCGCCTCAAGGAGCACGATGATCAGGATGCCGCCGAGGATGACGTCCGTGGTGGTCGGATTGCCGACGCGGAAGGCAAGGTCGTCCAGCGGAATGAAGGGCACGTGCATGACGGCGATCACGGCGCCGATGCCGAGCGCCCAGTCGAACAGGGAAATCCCGAGCGGCCGTATCAGGGTCGGCCGGGCCGGCTCGTCATAGCCTTTGCGGGAGAACGGAAAGACGAGGAAGATGAGGCCGAGCACGAAGGAAAGATGGATGCCGCGGTGCAGGACTTCCGAAAGCAGCCCGAAGCCGGCCGTGTAGTAGTGGAAGACCGACAATGCGACCAGCAGCACGCCCACGAGGCGGGCCGCGAACGGCGCCAGCGGCCTGAAGCGGATCTCCGAGTCGAACTTTTCCTCCAGTTCGCGCGCCTTCGCCTCGTCCAGCTCCATCGGAGCAATCTTGTCGCCTTCGGCCATGGTTTTCCCCGGTCTGTGTCTTTCAACGGAAAGCGGCGGTCAGCTCCGGGCGGACCGCCGCTGTATCTGGCGAGCGCGAGGCGCTTATTTCAGGACGCCGGCTTCCTTGTAGAAGCGCTCTGCACCGGGATGCAGCGGAATGCCGAGGCTGGTCGTGGCATTCTCGAGCGTGATCATCTTGCCCTTGGCATGGCCCGCATCGAGCTCCTTGCGGGAGTTCTCGTTCCACAGCGTCTTGGTGATGTTGTAGACGAGGTCGTCGGACTGCTTGGCGCTCGTCACCCACTGGGCCGCAACCGAGATCGTCGGCGTTTCGCCCACGCCGGTATAGGTTTCTGCCGGGACCGTGTCCTTGGAGAAGAAGCTGTACTGCTCCAGCAGCTTGTCCACTTCCGGACCGCTGATCGGCACGAGCGAGATGCCTGCCGAGGTCGCGAGTTCGGAAACGGCGCCCGTCGGATAGCCGCCGACGAAGAAGTAGGCGTCGAGGCCGCCGTCGCGCAGGAGGTCGCCGGCCGGGCCGGGCTTGAGGTGTTCCGCCTGGATGTCGTCTTCGGTCAGGCCGAAGGCGCCGAGAACGATTCGGGCATCGACGATCGTGCCGGAGCCGGGCTCGTCGATCGAGACGCGCTTGCCCTTCAGGTCGGCGATCGAGTTGATGCCGGCATCCTTGCGGGCGACGACATGGATCGTCTCGGGATAGAGGGTCGCAATCAGGCGCAGGTCATCGACCTTGCCCTTGCCCTCATAGAGGCCGGTTCCCGTGTGCGCCCAGTAGGCGACGTCCGACTGGGTGAAGCCCGATTCCATCGAGCCGCCCTGGATGGCGTTGATGTTGGCGACGGAGCCGTTCGAGGCGACCGCCGTCGACACCAGGCCCTCGACGCCCTTGCCGTCCGCGCCGGAGATCGCGTTGGCGATCAGGCCGCCGATCGGGTAGTAGGTCCCCGCCGTGCCGCCGGTGCCGATGCGGAAGAACGTCGGCGATTGGGCAAATGCGACGCCCGCGCCGACGGCGAGCACGCCGACCATCGCGAGAAAACTCTTCTTCAGTTTCATTGGGGGTCCCTTTCTCCTGTTTTGGCCAACATGGAGAAGTTCTCCGGCCCCTGTCAACTGCCGCTCGCCGGGTGGTTGCGATCTCCTGTCAATCTTGGTTATTACGAGCAGGAACGAGCGTGTGCGAAAAGAAACGAAAGCAGTTCGAAACCAAACTTGGTTGTCCCATTGTCAAAGTGCGCATTTTTGGGTTAGCTGATTTAGGTTTGAA
>JAEZHO010000248.1 GCA_023416545.1 Pseudomonadota bacterium | reverse complement strand
GCCGGCCTCGACTATCCCGGCATCGGTCCGGAGCACTCCTGGCTGAAGGACATGGGGCGCGTGGAATACGTGCCGATCATGGACGACGAGGCGCTCGCCGCCTTCCAGATGCTCACCCGCACCGAGGGCATCATCCCGGCGCTCGAGCCGAGCCACGCATTGGCCGAGGTCATCAAGCGCGCGCCGAAGATGGACAAGGACCAGATCATCGTGATGAATCTTTGCGGCCGCGGCGACAAGGACATCTTTACCGTCGGCAAGATTCTCGGAATGGGCCTCTGACATGACCGCACGCATGGACAAGAAATTCGCCGACCTGAAGGCCGAGGGCCGCCCGGCGCTCGTCACCTACTTCATGGGCGGAGACCCGGACTACGATACCTCGCTCGCGATCATGAAGGCGCTTCCGGGCGCGGGAGCCGACGTGATCGAGCTCGGTGCCCCGTTCTCCGATCCGATGGCCGACGGTCCCGCGATCCAGCTGGCCGGCCAGCGCGCACTCAAGAACGGTCATTCGCTCAGGAAGACGCTGGAGATGGCGCGCGACTTCCGCCGGTCGGACGACACGACTCCGATCGTCATCATGGGCTACTACAACCCGATCTACATCTACGGCGTCGAGCGGTTCCTCGACGACGCGCTGGATGCGGGCATCGACGGCCTGATCGTCGTCGACCTGCCGGCCGAAATGGATGACGAACTCTGCATCCCCGCTCTCAGGAAGGACATCAACTTTATCCGCCTGACGACGCCCACGACCGACGACAAGCGCCTTCCGAAGGTGCTGAGCAACACTTCGGGCTTCGTATACTACGTGTCAATGACCGGCATCACCGGCTCCGCGCTTCGCGATCCTTCCGTGATCGCTGGCGCCGTCCAGCGCATCAAGAAGTCGACCGACCTGCCGGTCTGCGTCGGTTTCGGCGTCAAGACGGCCGAACATGCCCGCCTCATCGGCGCATCGGCGGATGGCGTGGTGGTCGGGACCGCGATCGTCAACCAGGTCGCCACCTCGCTCGACAAGGACGGCCGCGCGACGGCCGATACCGTGCAGTCGGTCGCCACCTTCGTTCGCGGCCTCGCGACGGGCGTCCGTTCGGCCCGCCTTGTTGCCGCCGAATAGTATCCCCAGATTAGGGCGAAGAATATCAGGAGTACGCCAAGTGAACTGGATCACCAATTACGTTCGGCCGCGGATCAATTCCATGCTTGGCCGCCGTGAGGTTCCGGATAACCTCTGGATCAAGTGCCCGGAAACGGGAGAGATGGTCTTCCACAAGGACCTCGAGGAAAACAAGTGGGTCATCCCGGCCTCCGGTTATCACATGAAGATGCCGGCCAAGGCACGGCTGACGGACCTCTTCGACGGCGGCGTCTACGAGGCCCTGCCGCAGCCGAAGGTCGCCCAGGATCCGCTGAAATTCCGCGATTCCAAGAAGTACATCGACAGGCTGAAGGACAGCCGCATCAAGACGGAGCAGGAGGATACGATCCTGGCCGGGCTCGGCCATGTCCGCGGCGTCAAGCTGGTTGCCGTCGTCCATGAATTCAATTTCATCGGCGGTTCCCTCGGCATGGCGGCGGGCGAGGCGATCGTGAAGGCCTGCGAGCGGGCCGTCGTCGAGAAGTGCCCCCTGGTGATCTTCCCGGCCTCCGGCGGTGCCCGCATGCAGGAAGGCATCCTGTCGCTGATGCAGTTGCCCCGCACCACGGTTGCGGTCGACATGCTCAAGGAGGCCGGTCTTCCCTACATCGTCGTCCTCACCAATCCGACCACCGGCGGCGTGACTGCGTCCTACGCCATGCTGGGTGATATCCACATTGCCGAACCCGGCGCCGAGATCGGCTTTGCCGGCAAGCGCGTCATCGAGCAGACCTTGCGCGAAAAGCTGCCCGAAGGCTTCCAGACGGCGGAGTATCTCCTGGAGCACGGCATGGTCGACATGGTCGTCAAGCGGCATGACCTGCCCGATACCCTGGCGACGCTTCTCAACATCCTGACCAAGGCGCCGGCGGCGAACGATCGGATGGCCACTTCCGGTCTTCCGGCGATGGCGGCGAGCGCCTGAGTAAAGCACTGTTATGAGCCGGAGCGGCGGGATGAGCGCCACCAATACCCCCGCCGTCAGCGCGGCCGAACAGGAAATCGAAAAGCTCATGGCCCTTCATCCGAAGGGCTTTGATCTTTCGCTCGACCGGATCCGCCGGTTGCTCGAAGTGCTCGGCAACCCGCACCGCAAGCTGCCTCCCGTCATCCATATCGCCGGCACCAACGGCAAGGGTTCGACGACGGCTTTTTGCCGCGCGCTCCTGGAGGCCGCGGGGCTCGCCGTCCACGTCCACACCTCTCCGCATCTGGTTCACTGGCACGAGCGCTATCGCATCGGATCGAGGGCAGGGCCCTCCCGGATCGTCGCCGACGAGATGTTCGCCGATGCCCTGCGGCGGGTGGCGGCGGCCAATGCCGGACAGCAGATCACCGTCTTCGAGATCCTGACGGCGGTGACCTTCGTGCTCTTTTCCGAACAGCCGGCCGATGCCGTGATTCTCGAGGTCGGGCTCGGCGGCAGGTTCGATGCCACCAATGTCGTCGAGAAGCCGGCGGTCTCGGTGATCATGCCCATTTCGCTCGACCACCAGCCCTATCTCGGCGATCGCGTCGAACTGATCGCGGCTGAAAAGGCCGGCATCATGAAGCGCGGCTGCCCGGTCGTGATCGGCAAGCAGGAATACGAACGGGCGCTGGACGTGCTTGTCGAGACGGCTGACCGGCTTTCCTGCCCGCGCTCGGTCTACGGGCAGGATTTCTCCGCCCACGAGGAGTTCGGCCGGCTGATCTACCAGGACGAATTCGGCCTTGCGGATCTGCCGCTTCCGCGCCTTCCCGGGCGACACCAGATCGCCAATGCCGCAGCCGCCATCCGCGCCGTCAAGGCGGCCGGCTTCACGCTGACCGACGCCATGGTCGAGAAGGCGATGGCCACGGTCGAATGGCCGGGCCGCCTGCAGCGGCTGACCGAGGGCCAACTCCTGGAATTCGCGCCGAAGGACGCCGAGATCTGGGTGGACGGCGGCCATAACCCCGGTGCCGGCGAGGTCATCGCCGAAGCGATGGCCGGCTTCGAGGAGCGCCGGGCGCGCCCCCTCTATCTCGTGACCGGGATGATCAACACGAAGGATCCCGTCGGCTATTTCCGGGCATTCGCCGATATTGCCGAGCACGTCTTCACGGTGCCGATCCGCGGCTCCGAAGTCGGGCTCGATCCGGTGGCGCTGGCCACGTCCGCCTTCGATGCCGGGCTCGTGGCCGAACCGGCGGGGTCGGTCGCCGAGGCACTGGCCGAGATCGCCCGCCGCCACGTAGCGGGAGCCGTGCCGCCGCGCATCCTGATCGGTGGCTCGCTCTATCTAGTCGGCGATGTCCTGGCCGACAACGGCACCCCGCCGAAATAAAAAAAGCCCGGCACGAGGGCCGGGCTTCGGATAAGGTGTTCTCGAGGGTCAGGCGGCGCCGGAAATCCATGCGGAAAGCGCCGTCTTCGGTGCCGCGCCGACCTTGATGTCGGCCACTTCGCCGTCCTTGAACATGGCAAGGGTCGGGATGGAGCGGACGCCGAACTTTGCGGCAAGCTCCGGGTTCTCATCGATGTTGAGCTTGGCGACCTTCACCTTGCCGGCGAGTTCGTTGGAGATTTCTTCGAGGCTCGGGCCGATCATCTTGCAGGGACCGCACCATTCCGCCCAGAAGTCCACGACCACGGGCTGGGTGGAGTCCAGAACCTCGGCCTGGAAATTGCTGTTGTCGACTTTCACCGTCGCCATGGGGGCTCTCCTTGTGAAGAATGCGTTGTGCACAATGTGAGGCTGCGGCAGCCTCATTTCAATACCGCTATCTCACTTTGGCCGCAGCTCGGCAAGCGATCGGTCGAGGATCTCCGGGGAGAGTGAAACGACGTCGCCGGTTTCCGTATAGGCAAGCACGCACCGGAACCGGTGCTGCGGATA
>JAEZHO010000454.1 GCA_023416545.1 Pseudomonadota bacterium | reverse complement strand
TCTTGCTTCTGACCTACTGGTTGATCGGTGGCGGCTGGCTCAGATCCGGCTGCGTGGATGGCTGTGCCGGCTGTCGAGCTGGTGGCTGCGGGGCCTGTTGCCCCGGCAATCCCTGAAGCGGCGGCAGTCCGAAGGCCGGCGGAGCCGCGGGCGGGGTAGCAGGTTGCGCCGCCGGTGCCGGTGGCTCCCCGCCGAGGTTGAGCGGCGGCAGGCCGAAGGCGGGCGGTGCCGCAGGCGCGCCACCCGGGGCCGGCTGCCCGCCGATCGGAGGCAGGCCGAGCTGGCCACCCGGGACGCCGAAGCCCGGAATGTCGATCTGGATATTGGCCGGATCGACGGTCGGGTGATCCGTCTTGTAGTGCATCACAAGGCCGGGGAAGAAGATCACCACCATGATCATCACGAACTGGATGACGATATAGGGGAAGACGCCCGTATAGATTTCCGTGGTCTTGACCGCCGGCATCGTCTTGCCCGTCACCTTGTCGACCCACGGCGCCACCGGCGAGATGGAGCGCAGGAAGAACAGCGAGAACCCGAAGGGCGGCGTCAGGAAGGACGTCTGCAGGTTGATGCCGAGGATGATGCCGAACCAGACGAGGTCGATCCCGTGCGCTTCCGCCACCGGCGCCAGCAGCGGCACCATGATGAAGGCGATCTCGAAGAAGTCGAGGAAGCAGCCGAGGATGAAGACGATGATCGTCACGACGATCAGGAAGCCCGTCTCGCCGCCCGGCAGCGCCAGGAGCAGTTCCTCGATCCAGACATTGCCGTTGATGCCGTAGAAGGTGAGGCCGAAGACGCGGGCGCCGATCAGGATCATCATCACGAAGGCGGAAAGCTTCGTCGTGGCGTCGAGCGCGTTCTTGACGGTCGCGAAGCTGAGGCGGCCCTTTGCGAGCGCAAGCAGCAGCGCGCCGGTCGCTCCCATCGCACCACCCTCGGTCGGCGTGGCGATGCCGAGGAAGATCGTGCCGAGGACGAGGAAGATCAGCGCCAGCGGCGGGATGAGCACGATGATGACCTGCTCGGCCAGCCGCGAGATCAGCTTCTTCTCGGTGCGGCCGTTGAACAGCGCCACCGCGTAGACGACGCCGACGGAGAAGGCCATGGCCGTCACCTGCTGCCATTCCGGCGACTGGATGCCGGTGAACAGCACGTACATGCCGAGATAGTAGAGCACGACGCCGATCACCATCATGACGATCAGCGAGGTCACGCCGGAGCCGAGCGTGCGGGCTTCGCTCGGCAGCGCCGGCGCCCATTGCGGCTTCACCATGGTGACCGCGAAGATGTAGAGGCAGTAGGCCGCGACGATCAGCAACGCCGGATAGAGCGCGCCGACATACATGTCGCCGACCGAGCGTCCGAGCTGGTCGGCCATGACGATGAGGACGAGCGACGGCGGGACGATCTGCGCCAGCGTGCCGGAGGCGGCGATCGTGCCGGAAACCAGCGGCCGGTTGTAGCCGTAGCGCATCATGATCGGCAGCGAGATCAGGCCCATGGCCATGACGGAAGCGGCGACGACGCCGGTCGTTGCGCCGAGCAGCGCGCCGACGAGGATGACCGCGTAGGCAAGGCCGCCGCGGATCGGGCCGAACAGCTGGCCGATCGTGTCGAGCAGGTCTTCGGCCATGCGCGACCGCTCCAGGATGATCCCCATGAAGGTGAAGAAGGGGATCGCCAGCAGCGTATCATTGTACATGATGCCGTAGATGCGCTCGGGATGGGATTGCAGGAGCGGCCAGAACAGCCGGATTTCCGGCGAGATGGCGGAAAGCTCCACGCCCAGCACGAAATAGATGAGCCCCCCCGCCGCCAGCGTGAAGGCCACCGGATAACCGAGCAGCAGCAGCAGCATGACGCTGGAGAACATGATCAGCGGAAGATTGTGTGCGATGAAGTCGATCACGCTCAGACCTCCGTCGCGGCCGGCGGCATTTCACCGGTCGTGTCCTCGCGCGGATCCTCGATCCGGCCGGTGACGACGGCAAAGCGCTTGATGATCTCGGAGAAGGCCTGCAGCAGGAGGAGCGAGAAGCCGAGGAGGACGACGAGCTTCGCCGGCCAGATCACCAGGCCGCCCGCATTGGACGAGACCTCCCCGGAATTGAACGACAGCCAGAACCACGGCCAGGCGAGATAGGCCATGAGCGCCGCGAACGGCACGAGGAAGATGATGTGCAGCACGAGGTCGATGATGTCGCGCGTGCGCTTGCTCCAGGTCGAGGAGACGATGTCGATGCGGACATGCTCGTTCTTCAGGAGCGCATAGCCGGCGGCCAGCATGAAGACGGTGCCGAAGAGATACCACTGGATTTCCAGCCAGGCATTCGACGAGATATCCAGCGCCTTGCGAAGGATGGCATTGCCGGTGCTGATCAGTACCGCCGCCAGCAGCAGCCATGAGACGGATTTCCCGATGACCGTCGTTACGGCATCGATCGCGCGACTGAGCGCGAGCAGCGCAGCCATGTTTTTCTTCTCCTGTCGAAGCTTGCGGCCGTCGCCACCGCTCGTTTCGATGGCAAGGTCACGTATGGTCGTCGGCGACCTGTATGTGCTGGAACCGTAAAAAGCAATCGCCCCGCAGGCCCGATGCACTGGTTTTCAAGGCTTCTGCGCCCGTTCCGGGGGAGGATGGCTCTCGCTCGGCGCCGAAAGATGTTAGAGTCCTGCTTCGTCTGCCGCCGTTCACCAGCCAATGGAGAGAGGGTGCGAATTTTCGCGTAAGCGTCTTTGTGTTCTGTTAAGCAAAAACCGAACAAACCCTCGCCTTCCCAGGGGAAGGGCTACCGATTCGGAGAAATCATTTAACTGTCTCGGTCAGGGTGGGGTCGAGACGAGGGGCAACCCATGAGAGCGCAAGACGCAACGACGCTTCCGACGGATGTCTACCTGTCCTTCGTGACGTCGCTGTTTGGAAACCGCGGGACACTTTTCACCGGGATGGTTGTCCACCTCCTGTCGTGCGTGCTGATCTATGCCTATTCCGATTCCGCGTTCTACCTCTGGCTGGCGCTCGCCTTCGTAAGCGTCTTCGCCTACCGGCTCTACTGGTTCCGCCGATTTGATCAGGTCGACAAGAACCAGCTCTCCCACGAGGAGATCCGAAGCTGGGAACTCAACTATGTCTATGGCGCCGCATCCACGGCCCTGCTGCTCGGGCTCGCCAGCGGCTATGCGGTCATGGTGTTACGCGACACCATCGTTGCCTTCATGTGCATCGCCATCACCATGGCCTCCATGGTGTCGATCGTCGGCCGAAACTACGGCTCCCAGCTGGCGGTAAACCTCCAGACGCTCGGATGCTGCCTGCCCATTGTGGTCGCCTGCTTCTTCACGGGCGAGATCCACCTGATCCTCCTGTCCCTGTTCCTGATCCCGTTCGGCATCACGACGCGATCCATGGCGAACGGCGTGAAGGACTTCCTCTACAAGAACGTGCTCGCCTCCCGCGACGTCGCCCGCATAGCCGGGCGCTTCGATCTGGCCCTGAAGACGATCTCTCACGGCCTGATCATGGTCGATGAAGCGGGACTGATCCAGGTTGCCAACCGCCAGGTTCCCAACCTCCTCCGCCTCAAACCCAGGGACGTGATCGAGGGGCAGCCGTTCTGGCCCTTGCTGGAAAGCTCCCTCGGGACCTCCCATGCAAGACTGCGGAAGGCGGTCGATCGCCTCAAGCCGACGGGGTCGGTTCAGCTGACGATCGAGATGCCCGGTGGCTCCCATCTCGACGCCACCGCGAGCCGCCGCGCGGACGGCGGCTTCGTTCTGGTCTTCGAGGACGCGACCTCCCGCATCGCCGCGGAAGAGAAGATCCGCCATCTTGCCTGCTACGATCCCCTCACCGGCCTGCCGAACTCGGTGTATTTCGGAGAGCTTTGCGCCGATCGTCTCCTTCTGGCAGACGGCCAGGTCGGCTTGCTTCTCCTTGACATCGAGGGCTTCCGCCATGTCAACGACGTGCGTGGACACAGGATCGGCGACGCGCTTCTGAAGTCGATTGCGTCGAGGTTGCTGGCCGCTGCAGGTGCGAGGGCGGTCGTCGCCCGAATGATCGGCGACCGCTTCGCGGTGCTCATGAGCGCCGACGGCGAAGCGGAAATCCTTGCCTGCATTCGTGCCATACACCAGGCCCTCCAGGGCACCTACGACATCGACCAACACCGCATTTCGGTCGCGCTGAACGGTGGCTACCTCATCCTGGATGCCGACGAGTTCGAACTTGAACCGTGGCAGATCAAGACCGACCTCGCCCTCAATGATGCGAAGACGCGAGGCAACGGCTTCCTGAGCGCCTTCCGTCCGGAGATGGATGCAATCTACTTTGAGGGCCAGAAGCTGCGGGCCGACCTCAGGCAGGCAATCCAGGACGAAGCGCTGACGGTCGCATACCAGCCCATGTACTCCCCGGATGGCAACGTGATCGTGTGCTGCGAAGCACTCGCGCGGTGGACGCATCCCGAAAAGGGCCCGATCGCGCCGAACATCTTCGTCCCCCTTTCCGAGGACATGGGGCTCGTTTCCGAGATCACGAAGTTCGTGATCGACAGCGCTTGCCGGGACTGTGCGGCCTGGCCGCAACCCGTGTCAGTGTCTGTGAACCTTTCCGTAAACGACCTTCACTGCAGCGAGATGATCAACTGGATCATGGATACGCTGGCCCGTCACGGCCTGCCCGCCAGCCGTCTGCACGTCGAAGTGACGGAAAGCTTCTTCATGGAAGAGCCGGTCGCCGTCTGCGCCCACCTCGAAGCATTGCGGGCCATGGGAGTGACGATCTCGATCGACGATTTCGGAACCGGTTTCTCAAGCCTCAGCTACCTCGATTCGCTGCCGCTCGACGTCGTCAAGATCGACCGGGCCTTCGTCCGGAACGTCAACAGCGATGCAAGACGCCTGAAACTCCTCAAGGGCATCGTGCATCTTACACGCGAACTCGGGCTGAAGGTCGTCATCGAGGGCGTCGAAACCAAGCAGCAGCTCGCGCTCCTCAACAAGTACGCTCTTGCCGACATCATCCAGGGCTTCCTCTTCTCAACACCCGTCACGTCGGAGGAAATCGCCGCTCTGCTGGCCGCGACCGACGGGCTTCAGGAAGTCTCCGGAAACTGAACCTCCCCTCCGTTCGCCTGTCCGCTCGACCCCCTGATCCAAGGGTCCCGGCAGGGGCAACCATGTGAATTGAAACATGAATGAGCATGCCGACCCCCTGAATTCCGGGGCGTTGCATAGTTAACCATGTTAATTGAAACATTGTTAACTATGCCGAAGCCTGTTGCACGACTTTCCGTCATGGCCGTTAATCCCTTGTTAATCATCAAGGGTGCGCGCAGTGGATCAAGCAATTACTGAAAGCAGTTTCGGTCTGAAGGTACTGAACCTTCTGGATCGCATCGAATATCGCCGGGTTGAAAGCCATGAGGACTTCGAGGACATCGCACGGCTCCGATACAAGGCCTACAAGGCCAGGGGCGTGCTGCCCGTCTCTGCCTCCAGCATGCTGGAGGAGGTGGACTTCGATTCTCATGCCTACGTCTTCGGCGTGTATTATTACGAGGAACTGATAAGCACGCTTCGCGTGCACCACGTAACGCCGGCCCATCGGGTGTGCCAGTCGAGCGGCATATTCCCCGAGGCGGTCAACGCATTTCTGGATGCGGGAATGACCCTGATCGACCCCGCGCGTTTCGCGGCAGATCCGGACGTCGTGGGAGAGCTCCCGTCGATCTCATACCTGACACTTCGCCCCAGCATCATGGGTGCGATCTATTTTGATACGGATCGGGTCCTCCAGCATATCCGCCCGGCGCATGCCGCGTTTTATCGACGCGTATTCAATGCGGACACGGTGGTTCCGCCGACGATGACGGAAACCTACGGCTTCGAGCTGACCCTCCTTGCCTCGCGGCCACGCGAGGTCCGTCCAAAGCTGATGCGCCGTTATCCGTTCTTCGATTCGCAACCCTATGAGCGCCGGCTGATGTTCGACCGCAGCGCGCTCGGCGGCATCCCGCCGCTGACCATACTTCCGACCGCGAGATCCGCTCATGCCGACACCGTGACCGCGCCGCTCCCCAACTGACCACCTCTCCGGGGCCCCTTCCCCACAAGGTGGCATTGCGCTTTGTGGCCGCTTTGTGTAGGCCAGAATCCGACGAGACCGGCCTCCGGCAATTTGCCCGGGGCC